>NZ_JYNS01000016.1 GCF_000934725.1 Methyloterricola oryzae | reverse complement strand
TCCGCCGGGTTGAACGGCTGGTTGGGTCGAATGCCGTACATGGGGTCGAAGGGATGGCGCGGCTTGATGCCCTGGCGCAGGAACACGTTCTCCTCCCCGGTGAGCATATAGGACACAGTCACATTCCAGGCCTGGTCGGTGGTGTTGGTCTCGGCGACGTTCACGCTGCGGCCGTTGACCGTGCTCTGGCTGGCCAGGTCCTGGCTGGACAGGGCATATTCGCCCAACAGCTGGAACGGCCCCCAGATCCAGTAGCCCTGGGGATAGACCCGGTAGTGCACCCCGTCCGCCCGCGCGGCGTTGGCGTAGCTGAAGATGCCGTTCAGGCCCGGACTCTGGTAATTGGAGAGCTTGTCGTCATTGGGCTCGCCCCAGGTGCCGGCCACGCCGAGCCCTAAGCCTTCCAGGGGCTCGATGCCGCTGTGCAGAAAGGGATGGGCGAAGATACGGCCCTGGAATTCCTTGGAGTCGTTGGTGTCGCTGTCGATGTTGCCGTTGTTGCGCGAGCCGTTGAACACACCCACCTGGTAGCTGAAGAACTCCGGATACATGTACAGCGGGAAGCTGCCGGCAGGGGTCTGGTTGCGCTCCAGCTTGCTGAAATCGGTGGCGTAGCCCGGCTTGTCGAACTCCCCGTGCAGCATGAAGCCCACGTCGCGGTTGGGGGCCAACTGGGTGGGGAAAGCGCGCTCGACGAAGGTCAGGGCCGAGGCGCTCTGCAGCCGCTCCAGACTCACCGGCGCCTTGAACTTGCCCGCGGTCAAGCTGGCTTCGCGGAAGTAGCGCAAGTCCGCATAGGCGTCGAACAGCCGCGTGGTGCCGCCGGCGAAATCCGGCATGATGCGGTAGTCGAACCACTTCCACACCGTGCCTTCCAAGATCGGACGCACGCGGCGCAGGGTGAACTGATCGGGCAGGGAGTCGCCATTGGTATTGCCGGCATCGCCGCCCTTGCTGTCATCCACGAAGAAGCGCCCATCCGCCTGGATCAGCGCCCGCATGTACATGATGAAGTTCTCGTCCTGGGACACCACCTTCAGCCCCTGGGTGCCCAACTCGACGTTCTTAGGAAAGCTGGCCCATTTGGCCTTGCTCTCTTCCTTGTCCACCTCGAGCTTGCGCTCCAGCAGCTTGACCTTCTGGTCCACCTGCTTGAGGGTCTGCTTGTCCGCCTCGGCCACCGCCGGGGCCTTCGGCGCGGGAGCAGCCGCCGCACGCGCCTCGCTCTGCTCCAGGCGCTTTTCCAGCTGTTCCAGGCGCCGGGTCAGCAGCTCGATCTGGGCGTCTTTGTCGCCAGAAGATGGGTGGCTCTTGGCCTCGGCCACGCCGCCCGCCAGAACCCCGTGGAAGGCGGTGGCGACCGCTATCGTTTTGATCGTGTTCATTGCATTTCCTGAGCAATCCGGGGCGTTTCCGGGGAACCGGTCAACGAGCCGCAATGGGTCTTGTACCGCCAGAGGTCTGGTAGGTGGGTGTTCGCAATCCGCAAAAAGAGGCGGGCATCGCCCGCCATCAAGGGCCTGCAAGAGGAGAGCGGATTGGTTTAACGGGAAGGCGAGGACAGCTCGAGGCGTACTTTCTCCCGGCGCTCGATTTGCACCACGCGACCGTCGTGCACGATGATTTCCACCGAGCCGTAACGCAAACCATGCAAGGATTCCAGAATGCTCTGGACGGCCTCGGAATTCGCCTTTGCCTTACCGGAATAAGCTGATTGCTGAGTCATCGCCTCGTCTGTCCAAATTCCCAACTGTCTTGGGAAAGCACTATAGCGGTGACGATGAAAAATAAAAAAGAATAAAAAAGAAGAAGCTTATGCGCAGAATGGAATAAAAAAGAGAGTGGGCTCGCTCAGAGCTTGTGAAAAATCGCAGCGAGCGGCCCAAGTGCGGGTAGCCCGGAGCAGAGAAAACGCAGGGTACGTCGGCTACATGAGGATTGACAAAACACATCCTGTGCTTTGCATCTTCGATGTGCTCCGCGCCCAAATCGTCTCCCGGCCGATTTGTCCGAGCACCGCGCGACGCAGCCATCGGGCCGCGCAGTGGATCTTTTCACAAGCCCTCAGATATAGCCTGTTTCGATGACCGGAACGACCCAATAGTGGAGGCCTGCACCTGCGAATTCACTCCGCAATCGCTCGAGCAACTGGGGCAGCTGCGTGGCCGTAACCTGAACCTGGAAACGGATCTGCTTCTTGCGACCCACCACCTCCTCGAACAGGCTCATGCCTTCGTGCACACTGGAGTGGCCATAAACCGGGAAACTGGTGAACCCATCGGGCCCTGCGAATTGCAGCAGCCAATCCACCACACTGCCTTCGATGGCGGGAGCAACGGTAAAGTTGAGCTGATAGTGCTGATGCATGTTCATGGCTCGCGGGCCGCTCAACCGAAGCGGCGGTAAAGGATGGGCAGCAGGATGAGGGTGAGCAGGGTGGAAGTGACCAGCCCGCCGATCACCACCACCGCCAGAGGACGCTGGATCTCGGAGCCAGGGCCTGTGGCGAACAACAGCGGAATGAGGCCAAAGGCCGCGATACTCGCAGTCATCATGACCGGGCGCAGTCGCCTCAGGGAGCCGACGATCACCACCCGCGCCTTGTCCATGCCAAAGGCCCGCAACTGGTTGAAGTAGCTCATCATCACCACGCCATTAAGCACCGCGATCCCCAGCAGAGCGATGAAGCCCACGGAGGCGGGAACCGAAAGGTATTCGCCCGACAACCACAGGGCGAACACCCCGCCGATCATGGCCAGAGGGATATTGGACAACACCAGCACCGCCTGCTTGACCGAGCGGAAGGTCGAGAACAGCAACAGGAAGATCAGGCCGATGGCCACCGGGATCACCAGGCTCAGACGGGCAGCGGCCCTTTGCTGGTTCTCGAACTGGCCACCCCACTGGATGTAGTAGCCTTGCGGCAACTGTACCTGGCTCTCCACCGCCTTCCGCGCGTCGGCCACGAACCCCACCAGATCACGCCCCACCACATTGGAACGCACCACCGAAAAACGCTGGCCGCGCTCCCGGGACACCGCCACCACGCCTTCCACCCTCTCGATCCGGGCAACGGCGGAAAGCGGCACGCGCTGGCCGTCGGGCAGCGTCACCTGCAACGCCGAAAAGTCGGCAGCCCCTTCGCCACCGCGGAGCAATAAAGGCGTCCGCCGGATTCCTTCCTGGACGATGCCCAGCTTGAGACCCTCGATCTGCGAGCGCAGCATCTCCTCGAGATGGTCGCCCTGCAGTCCGAGACGTCCCGCCGCCAGGCGGTCGATTTCGACCCGCAGATACTGCATGCCCTCGTTGCGCGCGGTGAACACGTCGGAGGCCCCCGGCACCTTGCGCATCGCCTCGGCGATTGACTCCGCCTTGGCATTGAGCACGGCCAGCTCGGGCCCGTAAAGCTTCACCGCCACATCGCCGCGCACGCCCGTCAGCATTTCGGTCACCCGCATCTGGATGGGCTGGGTAAAACCGAAGGCGATGCCGGGGATCGTCTCGATCACCCGCCGGATGTCATCGATCAGCCCCTCCTTGCTGTCCATCCGCCATTCCTCCTGCGGCTTGAGGATCAGGAAGTTGTCAGTCTCGTTGAGCCCCATGGGGTCCAGGCCGATTTCGTCGGCGCCAACCCGCGACACCATGCGCGTTACTTCCGGAACATGTTCCAGTACGGCCTTCTGGATGCGCATATCCAGGCGCACCGACTCGTCCAGATTGATGGAGGGCAGTTTCTCCACCTGCACGATGATGTCGCCCTCGTCCAGGGTGGGCATGAAGGTCTTGCCGATCTGCGTATAGACCGCGGCGGTCAGCAACAGCAGAACACCGGCCACGCCCAGGATGATCCTGCTGTTTTCCAGGGACCAGCTCAGCGCGGGCTCGTACAGGCGATGCAAGGTGCGCGGCAGCCAGGGCTCGCCATGATCCGCCCGTTTCAGCAGGAAGGAGGCCATCACCGGCACCACGGTCAGCGCCAGCAAAAGCGATCCGCCCAGGGCGAAAACGATGGTCAGCGCCACCGGCGTGAACAGCTTTCCCTCCAGCCCCTGCAGAGTCATCAAGGGCAGGAACACGATGATGATGATGAGGATGCCCGAGGTCACCGGCGCCGCCACCTCGCGGGTAGCCCGGTAGATCACGTGCAGCCGCGGCAGGCCACTGTTTTCGCGCTCCTTGCCGAGCGCCGTGGCGATGTTTTCCACCACCACCACGGCGGCATCCACCAGCATGCCGATGGCGATGGCCAGGCCGCCCAGGCTCATGAGATTGGCCGAGAGACCGAACTGGCGCATCATGATGAAGGTGATCAGGGCGGCTAGAGGCAGGATGCAGGCCACGGTGAACGCGGCGCGCAACTCGCCCAGGAACAGCATCAAGAGCACCAGCACCAGCACCACCGCTTCGGTGAGCGCCTTGACCACCGTGTGGACGGCGCGCTCCACCAGCCCGCTGCGGTTGTAGAACACATGGGCAGTGACGCCCTGGGGCAAAGCCGGAGCAATCTCCTTGAGCTTCTGCTCCACGCCTGCCACCACCTGCCGCGCGTTGGCCCCGCGCAGGCTGAGCACCAGGCCCTCGGTCACTTCTCCGCGTCCGTTCTGGCTGACGGCGCCGTAGCGGGTCAGGGCGCCAATCTTAGCCTCGGCGACATCGCCCACGGTGATGGCCACCCCGTCGCGGGTATCCACCACCGTCGAGCGCAGGTCATCGAGATTGCGAATCCGGCCCTCGGCCCGCACCAACAAGGCTTCCTCGCCTTCGGCCAGCCTGCCGGCGCCGTCGTTGCGGTTGTTCAACTGCAATGCCTGGATGAGGCGGTCCATGGTGACGCCGCGGGCGGACATGCGGCCATTGTCCGGCACCACTTCGAAGCTACGCGCCAGTCCGCCCAGGGTATTCACGTCGGCGACGCCGGGCACGGTGCGCAGGGCCGGGCGGATGACCCAATCCAGCAGGTTGCGCCTCTCCATCAGGTCCAGGTCGCCGCCCTCCACGGTGAACATGAACATCTCCCCAAGGGGGGTGGTCATGGGCGCGATCCCGCCTTCCACCCCTTGCGGCAGGTTGCCCCAGACGCCGTTGAGGCGCTCGGCGATCTGCTGCCGTGCCCAGTAGATGTCGGTGCCCTCCTCGAAATCGATGGTGATGTCGGTCAGGGCGTATTTGGCGATGGAACGCAGCATGACCTGTCGCGGTATGCCCAGCAGTTCCACCTCGATGGGCGCGGTGATGCGGGCTTCCACCTCCTCCGGTGTCATCCCCGGCGCCTTGACGATGATCTTCACCTGGGTCGGCGACACATCGGGAAAGGCGTCGATGGGCAGATTGATGGCGGCGTAATAGCCGCCCCCGGCTAGCAGCGCCACCCCGAGCATGACCAGCAAGCGCTGGGTCAGGGCGAACTGGATCAGGCGCACCATGATCACTCCTCCGACCCCAAGCCCACCCAACTGGCCTTGAGTGCGGCCACGCCTTGAACCGCGACTTCGTCGCCGGCGTTCAGGCCGTCGTGGATAAGAACGTAGCGATCATCGCGGCTGGCGACAGCCACCGGGCGCACGTCGAAGCCCTGCGGCGTGCGCACGAAGACGTAGTCCTTGCCCTCGTGGGCAAAGATCGCCGCGGCGGGCAGCCGGAAGAGCTGGTCGGAACTCGCGTGCATCAACTGCACATTGACATGCTGACCGGGCTTCAAGGCCTCCGTGTGGCCTTCGATAACCGCCCGCACCATGGCGCTCTGCGTACCGGGATTGACGCTCTGGCCGACGTGGGTGATGCGGGCGCTCAAACCTGTCCCGATGATCTCCACGCTGTCGCCCAGTTGCACCTCGCCCAGACGCTCCGTGGGCACGTCCACTTCGAGCCACAATTGCTCCAGCTTGCCCACGCGGAACAGCGGCGCCAGCAGATCCACGCGCTGGCCGGTCACCACGAAGCGCTCCAGCAGCACCCCGTCGATGGGCGAACGTACCGCGATTTCGTTGCTCAAGCGCCGTGCCTTCTTCAACTCGCGGATATCCGCCTCGCTAAAGCCCGCCGTAACCAGCATCTGCTCGGCCTCTCGCAGGCCCATGGCCAGCCGGTCATAATCGCTCTTGGTTTCCTGATAGCGGATGCTGGCGATGATGCCCTCCGCCAGCAAAGTCCGGTCGCGCTGGAGCTTGGCCTCCGCGAGGTGCGCCGCATTGGCGGCGTCCAGCACGTTCCGCTGCAAGGCGACCAGCTCGGGACTGCGGATCTGGGCCAGCACCTGGCCACGCTTCAGATTGACGCCCAACGCCACTTCGACCTTGCCGACAAACCCCGGCTGCGGAGCGCTGACCAGGAATTCGTCATAGGGCGGCAATTGCACCCGCGCCGGCGCCCGCATCAGGGGCTCCCGCCGGGTCATCTCCGGCTTCAGGCTGCGCACCCCGATGTGTTGCGCCTGCTCCGGCGTCAGATGGACTCCGGTTTCCAGGGACCACACTGGGAGGGAATAGAAGCTGGCGATCAGCCCGATGAGCAGCGGAATCCGCTTCATGGCACCACCCCCACCACCTGGTTATAAAATGCGGTATCCCGCTGCAGCAGGATCGCCCGTTCCGCCGCATCGCGGATGGCGGCCTGGGCTGTCGCCTGGATCTTGAGGTAATCGATCAACGGTATCTCTCCGGCCTCAAAGGCCAAGCGGCTCATCTTGAGCTGGGTCTCGGCGATGGTTTTGCGCTCGTCGGCAATCACCAGGGTCGCGCGGTCCACCTCCAGGTTATGCTCGGCCTCGTGCAGGGCTTTCTCCAACTGGCGCAGCAAGGCGCCGCGGTCCGCGATCTTCTGGGTCAGGGCCACATTGGCCTGGGCCACGAAGGGCGCGTTATAGGCATCGCCGCCGATGGGCACCTGCAGCACCAGATTGGTGCCGTTGTTGAAGGATTCCTGCCGGCTGCCGCGGTCATGCTGAGTACCGATGAGGATGGACGGCTGATTCCCCTGCTTGGAAAGGCGGGTGTACTCCACTTCGGCCTGCGCTCTTTCGATCATCGCGTTGGCCGCCGCCACCGCCGGGTGCTGTTCGTGGATTTCGGTCGTGCCGCTGAGTTTCTCGGTAAAGGATTTGGGTGCCCGGGTCATGCGCGTCAGATTGGTATAAGCCTTGCGCGCATGCATCACCTCGGCCTCGGCCAGAGTGAGCAAGGACTTCTTCTCTAGGAGATCACTCTGCGCCAGCAGCAGATCCGCGCGGGCCAGGTCGCCCAGATCCACGCGGCGGCTCACCGCCGCAACCAGTTGCCGTGATACTTCGTAGACCTTCTGCGCCAGTTCGTGGCGGTTCTGCACCAGTTCCAGGTTCCATAGCGCATCACGCACCAGGCCCGCCACTTCGTGCTTCAATGCGCTGGAGAACAAAGCCGCGCTGTTCTCCGCATCCTGCGCCACCTGGCGGCTGGCGCTGCGCTGTCCCCACATCCAGATCGGGATCTGATAGCCGGTCTGGATTTCCATGAATCCACGGCCATTGAACACATGATCGTCGATCCATTGCAGGTAGATCATCGGGTAGCCAGCGACCAGGCTGTCGCTGCGCTGATGCAGGGCCTTGGCCTCGTCCTGGAGAGAGGTGATGACGGCGCCCTGGGGGTATTGCGCGAAGGTTTCGTCGATCACCTGGTGCAAGCTGAGGTGATCGTCGAGCACGAGGGGATCGAAGTGGCCGACAAGGGTGCCACCCTCGGACGCGCCGGCCAGGCAGCCATACATCGCGAAGAGCAGGGCCAAAGCCCCGCGGCGGATACCATTCATTCTTAATTCCTGAAGAGCCTTGCTTCCTGCACGGAATGCGGAAACCTAGGCCCTGGGTGCTAACACTGGCCCCCACAATAGCGCAGAAGCCCGATTCGGTCGGGTCGCGTCCATCATGGCGGCTTGGACCGGAGGATGGGACCGGTCAGGCGGGTGGGGCACGAGGGGAAGCGGCCGGATACGCACGATCCGGCGGCCGCACAAGGCCAGTCGGTGGCGGTCCGGTGTCCGAAGGCCCACCATGGGCGTAAAGCCATATCAACACCGGAACCAAGACAGCAGGCTCCGGGGAGTTTGGTGTGCGCGTAGCGTCCTGATCGAGCGGCAGCGCAGGCCCCAGGGCCACGACCACGTCCTGACCGCCGGGATCAAGCGCGGGCAGTTGCATCTGTGTGACGTCCTGACGCGCCAAGCCTTCCAGACCCGGCAGGTGCACGAGCCCGGGTGAGCGGCTATCGCCGCTATGGGCATGCACCAGAGGCCCCACCAACTGGGTGAGACTCAAAAAGGCAATGATCAGGATACGGGAAGCACGAATCATGCGGATGAATGAGCGCAATCGTTGCCAGACTGCCCGGCCAGTATAGGGCAAACGGCGGGGGCCTGTAAAAACGCAGGCCGCGCATGCGGCGCCATAGCGAGCGCCAACCTGTTTGTGGTAAAACTCACGTCAAACCCACAACCAAAGCAAGGGAGCCGCCGTCATGCCCGATCACATCTACAAGGTCTTGGAAATCGTTGGCTCATCGACCGTCAGCAGCGACGACGCCATCCGCAACGCCATCGAGAAAGCCAGCAAGACGATTCGGCACATGAACTGGTTCCAGGTCGTGGAGCAGCGCGGGCATATCGCCGACGGCACGGTGGCCCACTTTCAGGTGGTGCTCAAGATCGGCTTCCGCCTCGAAGACTGAAGCGAAAGCTGGCACGTCTCCGCAATCCCGCTATAAATCATGAAGATCCCCAACGCACGAATCTGCTTTCTGCTGGCTTTCCTGTTCTGCGGCGCCCTGCTCCTCAGCGCCATCTACTTCCAGTTCGTCGGCGGACTGGAGCCCTGCCCCTTGTGCATCTCCCAGCGCATCATGGTGCTGTTCGTGGCCCTGGTACTGCTCGCCGCGGTCCTGCACAACCCGGGCAGAGTGGGCACCAAGGTCTATGCCATCGCCGGCGCCCTGACTTCGCTGGCGGGCGCATCCATCTCGGGTCGCCATGTCTGGCTGCAGCACCTACCCAAAGAGGAAGTTCCGGCTTGCGGGCCAGGACTTGAGTACATGTTCAAGAACTTCCCCCTGGGCGACACCTTGCACGCCATGCTTACCGGCACCGGCGACTGCGCCGTGGTGGACTGGACCCTGCTGGGGCTGAGCATGCCCGCGTGGGTGCTGCTCTGCTTCCTCGGCCTTGCCGCCTTCAGCCTAGCGCAGTTCTGGAACCGGCCCGCCCGCGATTAGCTCAGACGCTGATGCAGGGGGCTCTTGCGCGGGAAGTGCGCGCGTAGGAATTCCATCTGGTCCGTCAGCACCCGACGCCCCTGCAAATAGACATACTCAGCGTGGGTCGGCGTGAAGGGGATGGCCAAGAGTTGCATGGAAGCCTGCTCCGGCGTCCGCCCCGCCTTGTGGTTGTTGCAGCGCTTGCAAGCGGTCACCACGTTGGTCCAAGCGTCGGCGCCCCCTTGGCTGATGGGCGTGATATGGTCCCGCGAGAGGTCCCGGTGATAGAAGCGTTGACCACAATACAGGCAATGATGATTGTCGCGGCGGAAAAGAGCGGGATTGTTCAGGGGAGGAACGTAATTGTGGTCGGCACTGTACCCACCGCCATGATGGCTGTAGGTGGCCAGGATCGAGTTGACCTCGATGATGCTCTGGCGCCCGGTAACGGAATTGATACCGCCCCTCAGCGTATAAAGCGTCGTGCCGCAGGTATAGGCCACCATGCCCAGATGATAGAGCTTGGCGGCCTCCTGGTAGCCGATCCATTCCAGCGGCATGCCGGACGCATCGGTACGCAGTACCTGTAATCGATCGAGTTCCATAGGTCCTCCCCAGTCAGGTTCAAGTCATCTTTCGCACTAATCAACACATAAAATGAATGGGCAAACTGCGCGTAGTGTATAGAATTTGATTGTCAAGTAAAAACTTTCGCCACGACAAAAGCCTGTTTACCCGGCATAACATGCCTCAAGGCCTGAAATTCACTACGAGCGAGCGCTTGATCAATCCCTGGCCAATTGTCCCTAGCCCGCGCCAAACAAAGCCTCCAGCCCATGACCAACGCGGTTCCCACACCTCTGTCCACAGTATGCGTGGATAAGCGGGAAGCGGCCGATCCAGCCAATTTTCCCGCACGCAGATGACGGTTTACCGACCGCCACGCAGATTTTCTGGTCGCCCAGGTCACGCCGGGCGCAAGCAAGAGACGACGGCATGATCCTGAAGGTGGCGGTGCCGGTTCCGCTGCGTCACAGCTTCGACTACCTCCCGCCTGAAAATACTTCACCTGAGGACCTGCAGGTGGGAGCACGGGTACTGGTACCCTTCGGGCGGCGCCAGGTCGTGGGCTTCCTGGTGGGCTGGGATGAAGACGGCTCGGACATCCCCCGCGCGCGGCTTAAGACGGCCCTGGCCGTGCTCGACCGGCCGGCCCTGCTCTCGCCGGATGATTGGGAGGTGCTGCTGTGGGCCAGCCGCTACTATCACCATCCCTTGGGCGAGACCGTCGCCAGCGCTTTTCCGGTACTGCTGCGGCAGGGCCGTCCCGCTTCGCGCGATCTGCCCCAGCACCTGTGCCTGACCGAGGAAGGCCGGAGGGCGGAAGCGGGCAAACGGGCAGCGCGGCAGACGCTACTCCTTGATTGGATGCGCCAGCAGGAATCGGGAATCCCACTGGCGGAGTTGAACGCCCTGGACTGGGACTGGCGCGCCCCGGCGCGCGCGCTGATCCAGCGCGGCTGGGCCAGCATCGTGGAGGTCGCGCCAACCGGCGAAAGCCCCGAGCGGACTTCCGAGCCGGCGCTGCATCTGAATGCGGAGCAGGCCTCCGCGTTCGACGCTGTCGCGGCGGCCCTCGGCAGCTACGCCGCCTTTCTGCTGGAAGGCGTGACCGGCAGCGGCAAGACCGAGGTCTACCTGCAACTGGTGAGCGCCGTGCTGGAGCGCGGCGGCCAGGCGATGTTGCTGCTGCCGGAGATCGGGCTGACGCCCCAGTTGCTGGAGCGATTCCGCCGACGCTTTGCCGTGCCCATCGCCGTGTTCCATTCCGGACTGAACGAGCCCGAGCGGCTTAGAGCCTGGCTGTCCGTGCAGAGCGGCGAGTCGCCCATTTTGATTGGAGCACGTTCCGCCGTGTTCACGCCCATGGCCCGCCCCGGCCTGATCATTCTGGACGAGGAGCACGATACGTCCTTCAAGCAACAGGAAGGCTTTCGCTTCTCCGCCCGCGACGTGGCCGTGATGCGCGCCAGGCGGCTCGGCATTCCCATCCTGCTCGGTTCCGCCACACCGTCCCTGGAAAGCCTGAACAATGCGCACGCCGGGCGCTATCGGCACCTGCGCCTGCTCCGCCGGGCAGGCGAGGCGCAGCCGCCGGTCTTCCGGCTGGTGGACATCCGGGCGCAAAAACTCAAGGAGGGGCTTTCCCGCCCCTTGATCGACGCCATCGAGGACACCCTGGCCCGGGATGAGCAAGTCCTGCTGTTCATCAACCGCCGCGGCTTCGCGCCCACGGTGATTTGCCACGCCTGTGGCTGGGTGGCCGGCTGTCGGCGCTGCGACGCCCGCCTGGTCCTCCACGCCGGCGACGAGAAGCTATGCTGCCATCACTGCGGGCACGAGCAGCCGCGTCCGCGCGCCTGCCCGGCCTGCGGCGCGAGCGACCTGCGTCCCCTGGGCCTGGGTACGGAGAGACTGGAACGCGCGCTGGCGCAGCAGTTTCCCGGCGTACCGGCGCTTCGCATCGACCGAGACAGCACCCGGCGTAAAGGCAGCCTGGAAGACATGCTGGAAGATATCCACCAGCGCCGCGCGAACATCCTCATCGGCACCCAGATGCTGGCCAAGGGCCATCATTTTCCCCACGTGACCCTGGTGGCCATCCTCGACGTGGATGCAGGCCTTTACAGCAGCGATTTTCGCGCCGGCGAGCGCACCGCGCAGATGATCCTGCAGGTGGCGGGACGCGCGGGACGTGCGGAAAGACCAGGCAGCGTGATCCTGCAGACGCGGCACCCGCAGCACCCGTTGCTGCTCCGCCTGATCCGGCAGGGCTATCCGGGCTTCGCCGAAGCCGCCCTGTCCGAGCGGCAGGCGGCGGCTCTTCCGCCCTTCAGCCACCAGGCCTTGTTTCGGGCGGAAGCCACGGGGGAGCCGGCCGCGCGGTCGCTCCTGGAGCGACTTCGCGCCATCGCCGCCGAAACCGGCTCCGATGTGACGCTGTTGGGGCCAGCGCCCGCGCCCCTGCCGCGCAAGGCCGGGCGACACCGCTGCCAACTGCTGCTCCAGCACGACGCGCGCGCGCCGCTGCATCGACTGCTCGGGCACCTGCTGGACCGCATCGACACCCTGCCGGAAACGAAACAGGCGCGCTGGTCCCTGGATGTAGACCCGCTTGATCTATACTGACTGCCGCCCCGGGGTCCCCGCTCCAAGGAACCCGCAGCCCGCGACGGTGGCGCAATTGCCAGCGGGCTTCGCAATTTAGGATAATATTGACGCTGTCAATCCCCCCTCCCGACATACAGGACCTCATGAAAAAACGCCTGGAATCGCTGCTCCAAGCAGCCATCGACGCGCTTAGGAACCAAGGCGAATTTCCAAACGAAATCTTTCCCACCATCATGGTGGAACGCGCCCGCGACGCCCAGCACGGCGACTTCGCCAGCAACGTGGCGATGGTGGCTGCCAAGGCCGCACGCTGCAATCCACGCCAACTGGCGGAGAAGATCATCGCGGCCCTGCCGCAGGATTCGATTCTGACCAAAACGGAAGTGGCCGGCCCCGGTTTCATCAATTTCTTTCTCGACCCCAATGCCCAGTACCAGGTGGTGGAACGCATCCACCGCGAAGGCGCGCAGTTTGGCCGCAGTGTCAGCGGGGAAGGCCGCAAGGTGCAGGTGGAGTTCGTATCGGCCAATCCCACCGGGCCCTTGCACGTGGGGCACGGCCGTGGCGCCGCCTACGGCTCGGTGGTGGCCAACCTGCTCAAGGCGGTGGGTTTCAAGGTACACCGCGAGTACTACGTCAACGATGCCGGCCGGCAAATGGACATCCTCGCCGCCAGCGTGTGGCTGCGCTACCTGGAAGAATGCGGCGAAGTGCTGGCCTTTCCCTGCAACGGCTATCGCGGCGAATATGTGCGCGAAATCGCGGGCAACCTGCTCAATCAGGTGGGCGAACGCTTCCGCCACCCGGCCGCCACGGTGCTGGAAGGACTGCCCGCTGACGAGCACGAGGGCGGCGACAAGGAAATCTACATCGACGCCGTGGTCGACCGGGCCAAGTCCCTGCTCGGCGAGGAGAGCTACCGGCACGTGTTCGACGCCGGCCTCAATAATATCCTGGACGACATCCAGCAGGACTTGGGCGAGTTCGGGGTGGAATACGACGAGTGGTATTCCGAGCGCAGCCTCACCGAATCGGGAGCCGTCGAGCGTGCCCTGGAAAGACTGCGCGAAGGCGGCCACCTCTACGAGAAGGACGGCGCCATCTGGTTCGCCTCCGGCAAGCTGGGGGACGAGAAGGACCGGGTGGTGGTGCGCGAGAACGGTCAGACCACCTATTTCGCTTCGGACATCGCCTACCATCTGGACAAGCTGGAACGGGGCTTCGACCGCGTCATCGACATCTGGGGCGCCGATCACCACGGCTATATTCCTCGGGTGAAGGCCGCCCTGCAGGCCCTGGGTTCCGACCCGGACAAGCTGGATGTGCTGCTGGTGCAGTTCGCCGTCCTTTACCGGGGTGAAGAGAAGGTCCAGATGTCCACCCGCTCCGGCGAGTTCGTCACCCTCAGGCAGCTGCGCAACGAAGTGGGCAAGGACGCCGCGCGCTTCTTCTACGTGATGCGCAAATCCGACCAGCACATGGACTTCGACCTCAAGCTGGCTACCTCGCGCACCAACGACAACCCGGTCTATTATGTGCAGTATGCCCATGCCCGCATCTGCAGCGTTTTCCGGCAACTGGACGAGAAGGGGCTGGCGCGGGATCTCGTTTCCGGCATGGCCAATCTCTGCCGGCTGACCGAGCCCCATGAACTGGCCCTGGTGAACACTCTGGGCCGTTACCCGGAGGTGGTGGAAAGCGCCGCCCTGCAGCATGCGCCGCACCATCTGGTGAATTACCTGCGAGACCTGGCGGCGGAGTTGCACACGTACTACAACGCCCACCAGTTCCTGGTTTCCGACGCCGCCCTGCGCGACGCGCGCCTGAACCTCATCGCCGCCGTGCGCCAAGTGCTGGTGAATGGCTTGCGCCTGCTCGACGTCAGCGCCCCCGAGGCAATGTAAGGAAAGCCATGGACTACAAGCACCGGGTTCCCGGTAACCGCAGCCGCAAACCGCGAAGGCGCGACCGCACCGGACTGGTGGCCGGCGTCATGGTCGCCGTCACCACGGCCGCGGTCGCCATCTGGCTGTTCAGTGGCCACAATGCCGCCAATCCGCCAGGGGAAGACACGGCGCAAGCGCCCGCCGCAACAGCGACACCGCAATCAGGCGCCGCCAAGACCGCTTCTGGCGCAGCCGCCCCGCAGCCCCACCCCGTTCCCACGCCCAAGCCCCAGGAACCGCGCTTCTCCTTCTACAAGATCTTGCCGGAGAAGGAGGTCATCATTGCCGAGCATGAGATCAAGACCCTGAAGCGGGAAGAAAGCCTGGGCAAGAAACCGCCGACCGGCGGGCAATACCTGCTGCAGGCCGGCTCGTTCACGCGCCTTGAGGACGCGGAGAAACTAAGGGCCCGACTCTCCCAGTTGCAGGTGAAAGCCAAGATAGAGAGCGTGCGCATAGAGAATGCCGACTGGCATCGGGTGAAACTCGGTCCGTTCGACAGCCTGGTGAGTGCGGACCGGGTGCGGGTCTACCTGCGCTCGCGGCAGATCGACAGCGTGGTGCAGAAATCGACTCAGAAATAAGGGTCAGCGGGCGTGAATCCCTTCCTGTTCAAGGCCCACCCTTTGCTTTCCGCGACCATCGGCCTGTTCGCCGACCCGGCCGGGCAAAAGCTGAGCGAGGCGGCTTTGCTGCTTCTGTTCTACCTCGGGGCCAATCTGGTGTGGGCCATCGCCCTGGCGCTGATCCTGCGCGAAGCGGCCCAGTTGCAGCCCCGGCCGCTGGTCTTGTATGGCATGGCGTTGCCGGCCTTGATTGCCTACCTGCCGATAACCCTCACCGTCCTGCAGGATGTGCTCTCCCATACGTTCAGCTTGGCGGAACGCTTCATCCCGGTGTTCGCCCTGGCCATCGCCTGCTCGATGCTCGGCGCGCTGTATGGCCTCATGTTCCGCTATCCCCGCAGCGGCCGCCCCATCGGCCTGAACGCCGGCTTCACCGTGTCCCTCGCCATGCTGCTGGCGACCCTGCCCCTGGGTTTCGCCCTCCTGAAAAGCGATCTGCTGAGCGCCGTGCTTTGATTTGATTTAGACCGAAGGCCCCGCGTTGGTGTCCTTCTCCTGCAGTTCCTCAAGGCGCGCCTGTATCCGTGCCAGGGCCGCAGAGCTCTCGCCGGGATAAAGCGCTTGCAACTGCTGCACCGCCGCCGCCGCATCGCGCACCGCGGCGGCTCGCTCCTCCCGCTGTCGGCGCAAAGCCTCCAGCATGTCATCGAAGGCCGCTGCCAGTTCCTTCATCTGATCATGCTCGCGCAGGCTGGCGCGCAGATCCAGATTGCCTCGCCCGACTTCGCCGAACAACTTCTGGAACCGGTACATGGGGCCGGCGATCTTGTGGGAGATGTAGAGCACCACCACGGCCACGCAGATACCGGCAAACACGGCCGATACCAGGTTGCCGATGACGATGGAGGTACCCAGCTTCTGCCAAGTGTCGGCAATGCGCAGATGCGCGGAGCGAGCTTCGCTTTGCAGGTCGCTGGCTAGTAGCAGATAGAGGATGAACGCGGAGCAGACCGCGAACAACAGGATCATGACCAGCATCCAGGCGATGAATCGTCCCTGGAAAGCGCGCTGGATGAAGACGGTGCGGCGTTTGTTGACCACCGGTTGGTTCATTGCTTGGGTTCTCCTTTCGTATCGTGGCAAACCAGGCACAGATCGCCATTGCTGTTGTTGCGGCGCAGCAGATAGCTCTTGTGCAGGTCATCGTCGTTCATCAGCTTGTCCATGAAACTGACCGCGGCCCAGGGCCGGTCGCTGCTCAGCTTTCCATGGGCGGTGTGACAGGTCAGGCAGGTGATCTTCTTATCTCCATCCAGGGGCAAGTCCTTGGGCACCGGAAAATCGATTTCCACCCCCACCATGTGCATATGCTCCTCGGTGTGACAGACGTCGCACATGCCGGTGCCGTCCACCAGCAACTCATCCTCGCCCAGCACCAAGGCATGCCGGGTGCCGCTGGCATAGGCCTTGGGCATGTCCTTGTGGCAGGCTTGGCAGGCGTCGCTCGGCGGCTCGTCGAAAATCTCGTGGGGATTCTGCCGCACGTCGGCGCGCGGCGGGTCCTCCACCAAGATCAGCGCGGTGAGGGCCAAAACCAGGGTAAGCAGGGCCGATCGCATGGGGCTTCCTCAGAAGGTGGCAACCAGCTGAGCCATGCCCAGCCGTGTCTGGAAATCGGGCTCGGCGGTCTTCTGGTCGAAGCTGTCCGTGTACTCGAACTTCATCGTCAGGTAGGTGTTCAGGCGATAGCCAAAACCCACGGAGAGTTGTGGGATGGGACGTACCTTGTAGGCATTGCCATCGCCGTCCACCACGTAATCGTAATGGGGAAACCACTGCTGGAAGCGGGTATAGGCGTACAGATCATGCTCCAGCCATTTCTGCAGGTTGGCGATCAGCGTGACGTGATAGCCGACCTCACTGGGTTTGCCGTAGTCAGCGCCATTGGAGGCGACCTGGGGCTGCAGGCTGTTGCGCCACAGCACCTCGTTCAACAGGCGGAAAGGCCCGTAATTGAATGACAGATCCGCGGAATAAACCTGGTTGCGGGTCTGCTCATGGGTGTCCAGATCAAACAGCACCGACACGCCGCCGTCCACAATGGGCAGATCGGAGCGGCGATGTACCCGGTACGGGTTGTTCATGAAACCGCCGATGCGACCACCGATGGAGGTCCCATCGTCGTAAACCGAGTCGGTCCAGTAGAGGGCGTAACTGATGTTGTTCCAGTTGCCGTAGGTACGTACCCCGGTGGAGTTGAAGCCGCCGTTGGATGGGTTGATGCCGGAACCCTGGATGCGCTGGGTCGTCACCGGCGGCGTGATGGTCAGGCGGTCCTTGCTGGCGAAGAACTGATAGTCGGACGAGAACGGCAGATCGAAGGTGCCAGCCTGCAAGTGAAAGCCGGGCTCCTGAAAAATGCGGCCGCGAACCGGCACGGCATCGTCATACATATGGAAGTCGACAAAGGCGACACCGATCTGGACCTGGGGATCCGTGCCGTAGGGAAACCAATCCAGCGCCGCGCTGGCGGCAAAGTGTTCGCTTTCGACAATGCGGTCCAGATCCAGCTCGACCACGCCCAGGTTGAAGGTTTGCTGATTCCCCGTTTTGGTCTGCGCCGTGACATCGAAGAATCCGCCCACCTTGGGCCCTGATTCATCCTCCTCCGCCTCCACCTTCTTGGCGGGCAGAATCAGCTTTGACAACGGCGAAGTCGCTGGTTTCGCCGCCGCCTGGGTGGCCGGTTTCGATGGCGCGGCGGGAGCCGCCGCTTGCGCGGGGGCGGGTTTTGCCGCCCGCAGCTGATCGATCTCGGACTTCTGATCCTTTGTGAGCTGTTCCAGTTCGCGCACCCGCTGTTCCAACTGGTTCATCTGCTTGTCTTTCTGTTTCAGCATCTGTTCCACGATATTGCGGATGCGGTCTTCATCGGGGGTTGCCTGCGTCGCCGCCACCGCGCCGGGTAGCAGCGCCAGGGGGGCCAGCAGAGCGACGCCCCGAATCGGACATTTGATGTTCATGCGGGTACTCCCCCGGAACCTGTAGATGCATTCAGTCACGCTCCAAGAATAGAAAAAATTGCCATCTATACTAGGGGCAGCCTGCGAACGTAATTCGGGAATTTACCCTAGCTCAAATCCCTACACGCAGGGCCGACTGCGCGACACCCCCTAATGGCGCGGCCTTAAGGATCTGAGCATGAAAAGGAACAGGAGTCTGGTCATGTCGGAAGAAATGAAAGTCGGCACCAAGCTGACCCTCGGTTTCGGTACCGTCTTGTTGCTGCTGGTGGTCGTCGCCGCCACCGGACTCATCAGCACTGGACGCATCAATGACCGTGTCAATGACATTGTCAACGACAAGAACGTCAAGCTGGATCAGGCTCATGACCTGCTGATCGGGCTGCAGCAATCGGAAATCTATATCCGCGACCTGATCGACGCGCCCGATGCCGAGGGCGTGCGCCGGGAAGAGGGACGTTTGAACGACGCGCGCAAGCTCTACGGCGACGCGCTGGAGAAGCTGCAAGCGACGGTTTCCACGCCGGAAGGCAAGAAACTTCTGGCGGATGTAAGGCAGGAAATGGAGGTCACCCGCGCCGTGAACACCCGCATGATAGACGCAGCCCTTGCGGGCAAGCGGCAGGAGGCCGAGTCCACCCTGGAGAACACCGCGGAACCGCAGGCGAAGAAAGCCAAGGAAGCCATCGAGCGCTTCCTGAAGCAACAAATCGGGCTGTCCGAAGTCGCCGAGGAGGACGCCAAGGCGGCCTATGCCACCGCCAAGTTCAGCATCATCGGCATCAGCCTGGCGGCTCTGGTCATTGGCATCATGCTGCCCTGGTTCATGGTGCGCCAGCTCTTGAGCCAGCTGGGCGGCGAGCCTCAAAGCGTGGTCGACATGGCGACGCGCATGGCGGAAGGCGACCTTTCCATGGCCATACCGGTGCAAGCGGGTGACACGCACAGCATCGTGCATTCCATGGCCGCTATCCAGAGAGTGCTGCGGGAACTGGTGGGCGACACCCAGCGACTGGTGAACGCGGCCCTGGCCGGCAAGCTGTCGACCCGAGCGGACCTCAGCAAGCACCGCGGCGACTACCGCGACATCGTCAAAGGCATCAACGACACCCTGGATGCGGTGGTAACGCCCATGCAGATGGCCTCCGGCTACGTGGACCGCATCAGCCGGGGCGATATCCCACCGCGCATCACCGACACCTATCAGGGTGATTTCAACGCCCTGGCCAATAGCCTGAATGGCCTGATCGACACCTTTGACCGCTTCATCGCGGCGCAGATGAAGATATCCAAGGAACATGAGGCCGGCATGATCGACTACCGCATCCCGGAAGATCAGTTCGTCGGCGTCTACGCCCAGATGATGAAGAACATCAACGAACTGGTCGCTTCGCACATCGCCGTGAAAATGCGCGCGGTGGAGATTGTGAAGCGCTATTCGGTCGGCGACTTCTCCGTCTCCATGGACCGTCTGCCCGGGAAAAAAGGCGAGGTCACGGCGGCCATCGACCAGGTCAGGGACAGCCTGCAAGCCATGCAGGCAGAGATCATGCGCCTGGTGCAGGCGGCGGTGCAGGGCAATCTGTCCACCCGCGCCAATGCCGGGCAGTTCCAGCATAGCTTCCGTGACATGGTGCAAGGCGTCAATCAGACCCTGGACGCCATCGTCGGCCCTCTGGAAGACCTGGCCCGGGTGCAATCAGCCCTGGCCGACGGCAATCTGACGGAGAAGATGACCGGCGATTATCGCGGCACCTTCGCCAAGCTCAAGGACGACACCAACGCCACCATCGACAAGCTGGCGGACAGCGTGTTCGCCATCAAGGAGGCTACGGACGCGATCAACACGGCGTCCCAGGAAATAGCCATGGGCAATACGGATCTCTCCCAGCGCACCGAGCAGCAGGCTTCGAGCCTGGAAGAGACCGCTTCCAGCATGGAGGAGTTGTCTTCCACAGTGAAGCAGAACGCCGACAACGCACGCCAGGCCAACCAGATGGCGGTGGCGGCCTCCGACGTGGCGGTGCGCGGTGGCGACGTGGTGCAGCAGGTGGTGGGAACCATGAGCGCCATCAACGAAAGCTCGCGCAAGATCGTGGACATCATCAGCGTCATCGACGGCATCGCCTTCCAGACCAATATCCTGGCGCTCAACGCCGCGGTGGAAGCGGCCCGGGCCGGCGAGCAGGGCCGCGGCTTTGCCGTGGTGGCGGGTGAGGTGCGCAACTTGGCGCAACGCTCGGCGGCGGCGGCCAAGGAGATCAAGATGTTGATCGGCGACTCGGTGGAAAAGGTCGAGGACGGCGCGAAGCTGGTCTCGGAAGCCGGCCGCACCATGGACGAGATCGTTTCGGCGGTGAAGCGCGTTACCGACATCATGTCGGAGATTTCGGCCGCATCCATTGAGCAGAGCAGCGGCATCGAGCAGGTCAATCAGGCCGTCACCCAGAT
This sequence comes from Methyloterricola oryzae, assembly GCF_000934725.1. NCBI lineage: Bacteria > Pseudomonadati > Pseudomonadota > Gammaproteobacteria > Methylococcales > Methylococcaceae > Methyloterricola > Methyloterricola oryzae. The sequence goes on along the minus strand of NZ_JYNS01000016.1, from coordinate 81,261 downwards.
GGACGAAGCCACCCAGCAAAACGCTGCGCTGGTGGAAGAGGCGGCCGCCGCCGCGGAGTCCCTGGAAGAACAGGCCGGCAACCTGGCCGTGGCGGTGGCGCGCTTCCGCCTCGCGGGCCTTACCCCGGCCCTCGCCCGCCCCAGACGGGAACCTGTGGCCAGCCGACCGGCAATGTCGTCCAAGACCAAGCGTCCGGCCAAGTCGGCCGCCAAAGCCGCGCCTCCACATGCCGCGGAAGCCGACGACTGGGCCGAATTTTAAGAGAGCCCCGGCGGCGACCTGCGCCGCGGGGGCATTGCTAATAGAAGAGGAGAGGAACATGTCACTGATTACTTGGAGCAATCAATTGTCGGTCGGAGTCCAGGAAATCGACACCCAACACCAGAAACTCGTGCAACTGATCAACGGCCTGCATGACCACATGCTGGCCGGGGACGCCAACGACATCATGGGCAAGGTGCTGGACCGGGTCATCGACTACACCGGCTTTCACTTCGGAACGGAAGAACGCTTGATGGCCGAGCACGGCTATCCGGAATCGCCCGCCCACAAAAGCGAACATCAGAAACTGGTGGCCACGGCGGTGGACCTGCAGACCAAGCTGCGCACGGGTCAAGCTCACATCACCATGGAGACCATGAAATTCCTGCGTGACTGGCTGCAACACCACATCATGCAGTCCGACAAGGCGTTCGGCACCTTCCTCAAGTCCAAGGGCGTCGCGTGATACGGCAACGGGCTCATGGATGACGCAAGCCGGCCGATACAGAATTGCCTCCGGCTAAACTAGAGGAGTCACAACAATGGAAATCCAAGGAACTGCGTCTACGGTCCTGTCGCAAATGTTGGGTGCCGGCCAGACCAGCCAGGCCCACGAGGCCGCGGTGCTGAAAATGGCTAACGACCAGATCAAGCAAAACGGGGAAAATGCCCTGCAGCTGGTCCAAGCGGTACCCAAACCAGGACCCAATGGAAATCTCGGTCATCACCTCGATGTGATGGCTTGAAAGCCCACTTCCGCCCGGCCTACGCCGGGCGGCATGTTTTCCCACCGACCTCCCGCAATTCCCTTGCATTGACCCCGAGACCCTGCGTGGTTTGGTAGTGCCGTAGTTCTGCCCTATAATGCAAGCTTTATTTTTGGCCGGCAGCCCCGCAGGAAGAATACTCAGTGAGCAAGAATTTCATTTTTACCTCAGAATCCGTCTCCGAAGGCCATCCCGACAAGGTGGCCGATCAGGTATCCGATGCCGTTCTGGACGAACTGCTCCGGCAGGATCCCCGGTCGCGCGTCGCCGTTGAAACGCTGGTGAAAACCGGCATGGTCGTGCTGGCGGGCGAGGTAACCACCAACGCCTGGGTGGACACCGAAGAACTGGTGCGCAAGGTGGTCCATGACATCGGCTACGACAACCCGGATATCGGCTTCGACTGGCAGAGCTGCGCAGTGCTCACCGCCATCGGCAAGCAGTCGGCGGATATCGCCATGGGCGTGGACGAGAGTTCCGATCACGAACAGGGCGCCGGCGACCAAGGACTGATGTTCGGCTACGCAAGCAACGAGACGGATGTGTTGATGCCCGCACCCATCACCTACGCTCACCGCCTGGTGCAGCGCCAGGCCGAGGTGCGCAAGCACAAGGTTCTGCCCTGGCTGCGCCCGGACGCCAAGAGCCAGGTAACCTTCCGTTACGAAGACTACAAGCCGGTGGCCGTGGATGCGGTGGTGCTCTCCACCCAGCACTCCCCGGAGATCAGCCAGAAGGACATCCGCGAGGCGGTCATGGAGGAAATCATCCTGCATGTCCTGCCCAAGGAATGGCTGCACAAGGACACCAAGTACTTCATCAACCCCACCGGCCAGTTCATCATCGGCGGCCCCGTGGGCGACTGCGGCCTCACCGGGCGCAAGATCATCGTCGACACCTACGGCGGCATGGCGCGTCACGGCGGCGGCGCCTTCTCCGGCAAGGATCCGTCCAAGGTGGACCGCTCCGCGGCCTACATGTGCCGCTATGTGGCCAAGAACGTGGTGGCTGCGGGCCTGGCCGACCGCTGCGAAGTCCAGGTGTCCTACGCCATCGGCGTGGCCGAGCCGACCTCGGTGGCCATCGAGACCTTCGGCACCGCCAAGATCGACGAGGACCGCCTGAGTGCGCTGGTGCGCGAGCACTTTGACATGCGCCCCAAGGGCCTGATCACCATGCTCGATCTGCTCAAGCCGATCTATCGCCCCAGCGCCGCCTACGGCCACTTCGGCCGCACCGAGGCCAGCTTCAGCTGGGAAAAGACCGACAAGGCGGAACTGCTGCGCGACGCGGCGGGCCTTTAATCCACCCGACCTCCAGGGGCGGCCGCCAGGTCGCCCCTTCGCTTTTTCCCCACCGCCAGGGCTTTGGCGGAGCCGAGCCGGCTGAGGAGCGCTGCGACGAACCCTTCGAGGGTCGCCAGGCTCAGCTGTGGCGGCTGGTTTTTCAAACGGCGCTCGGCTCACCTCTGTCGGTTGATTTAGCCAACCGGCGCCATGACCGACAGGGAGTTTCAACGAGAGGAGTATGAAATGAACGCTGTGCTCAAATCCAACTTTACCGATTGCAAGATCGCCGATATCGGCCTGGCCGACTGGGGCCGCAAGGAGATCCGCATCGCCGAGACGGAAATGCCGGGTCTGATGGCCATCCGCGAGGAATACGCCGCCAGCCAACCCCTGAAGGGCGCCCGCATCACCGGCTCACTGCACATGACCATCCAGACGGCAGTGCTTATAGAAACCCTGACCGCTCTGGGCGCCGAGGTGCGCTGGGCTTCCTGCAACATCTTCTCCACCCAGGACCACGCCGCTGCGGCCATCGCCGCGGAAGGCATCCCGGTGTTCGCGGTGAAGGGCGAGTCGCTGGAGGAGTACTGGGACTACACCCACCGCATCTTCGAGTGGGCCGACGGCGGCTACTCCAACATGATCCTGGATGACGGCGGCGACGCCACCCTGCTGCTGCACCTGGGTGCGCGCGCCGAGAAGGATCAATCCGTGCTGGCCAAGCCGGGCAGCGAAGAAGAAACCATCCTGTTCGCCGCCATCAAGGCCAAGCTGGCCAAGGATGCCACCTGGTACTCCACCCGCCTGGCGCAGATCAAGGGCGTCACCGAGGAAACCACCACCGGCGTGCACCGCCTCTACCAGATGCACGAGCGTGGCGAACTGAAATTCCCGGCCATCAATGTCAACGACTCGGTCACCAAGTCCAAGTTCGACAACCTCTACGGCTGCCGCGAGTCCCTGGTGGACGGCATCAAGCGCGCCACCGACGTGATGGTGGCGGGCAAGGTTGCCCTGGTGGCCGGTTACGGCGACGTGGGCAAGGGTTCGGCCCAGGCCCTGCGGGCCCTGTCGGCCCAGGTGTGGGTCACCGAGATCGACCCCATCTGCGCCCTGCAGGCCGCCATGGAAGGCTATCGCGTGGTGACCATGGAATACGCCGCCGACAAGGCCGACATCTTCGTCACCTGCACCGGCAACTTCCACGTGATCACCCACGATCACATGAAGGCCATGAAGGATCAGGCGATCGTCTGCAACATCGGCCACTTCGACAATGAAATCGACGTGGCCGGCATCGAGGGTTATGAGTGGGAAGAGATCAAGCCCCAGGTGGATCACGTGATCTTTCCCGACGGCAAGCGCATCATCCTGCTGGCCAAGGGCCGCCTGGTGAACCTGGGCTGTGCGACCGGGCACCCGTCCTACGTGATGAGTTCCTCCTTCGCCAACCAGACCATCGCCCAGATCGAGCTGTACACCCGGACGGCGGACTATCCGGTGGGCGTCTACACCCTGCCCAAGCACCTGGACGAGAAGGTGGCGCGCCTGCAGTTGAAGAAGCTCAACGCGCAGCTCACCGAGTTGACGGATCAGCAGGCCGCCTACATCGGTGTGCCGAAGGAAGGCCCGTACAAGGCGGAACACTACCGCTACTAAGGAACCGCGGATTCATTCCGCGTTATCCTAAGGACCGAACGGGGGCGCTACAGGCGCCCCCAATCGTTTGTATAATCGGCGCAATAGGTCCAGCGCCGTGCGGTGTCAGCCCAAGGCTCTGGTCCGGCATCCCAGCGAGACGGAACCCCATGAGCCAGATCCTGATCCTGTACTCCACTACCGACGGCCACACGCGCAGCATCTGCGAGCGGCTCCGATCCATTGCCGAAGCAGCCGGCCATAAGGTTACGCTGGCGGATATCACCGAAAACGAAACCATAGACCCTGCGCCCTACGACAAGGTCGTCATCGGCGCCAGCATCCGTTACGGCAAACACAATCCCAAGGTCACGGCGTACATCAAGCGGCATCGGGCCACCCTGGAGCAAAGGCCCAGCGCATTGTTCTCGGTGAACCTCGTGGCACGCAAACCCGGGAAGGACACGCCCGAAGGCAACCCGTATTTCAGGCGGTATCTCAGACGGCTACCGTGGAAACCGCAACATCTGGCGGTGTTCGCGGGACGCTTGGATTATCCGTCCTACAGTTCCCTGGATCGCTGGCTGATCCGCATGATCATGTTCGTCACGGGCGGGCCCACCGACCCCAAGGCCGTGGTCGAGTTCACCGACTGGAAAAAAGTCGAGGATCTCGGACGGTTGATCGCCAGCATGTAGGCGCGCTGCGCCGATCAGGGCCGACGCGGTTCAGCGGTCCTTCCGACGCTTGCCGTGACCCGCCTCGATGCGATCCTGCAAGCGTTCCTGCTGCCGCTCGAAGCGCGCCCGGTCCTGAGTCTGCCTCTGCTCCGCCCGCATCTGCCGCGCCTGGAAATCTTCGCGCAGGCGCTGCTCCTGTCGCTCCTCGCGCCGTTGCAAACGTTCCTGCATGGCTCGCACTTCGTCCTCACTGGCATTGCGCCGTTCGAACCGCTCGAGCCGGTTCTGCTCCATGCGGTCGAAACGGCGGTCCAGTTGCTTCTGCTCGCGGGCCTGATTCTTATCGATGCGGTTCAGTTGTTGCTGGTACTGGCGCTCATCGCGCTGAATTTCACGCTCCAGCCGCTTCATCTGCTGCCGGGGATCGGGGGGAGGGGGAGGCGGCGGCGGATTGGGACGATGGTCGTAATCACGGTGATCCGAATCGCGATGCCACTGCCCGTAGCGAGGGTCGTAGTAATGGGGATTGCGGCCGTAGTAGGGATAACGGTTATACGTTGGGTACGTGCCGTAAGGGTAGCCAGGCGACCCATAGTAGTACGGGTCGTTGTAGTAGGAATCGTTGCTGCCCCGCGAATAGCCGCCATAGTCGTAACTGCTACAGGCCGTTAGCAACCAGCCGGCAGACGCCGCAAGAACCAGATTTCGCACGAACTTTACGGTTGCCATGACCTCACCGCTGCTGCCAGACTGCCACCCGCGCCACGACGGGCCACGCGCAAACTATCTCACCGATCGGCTGAACCCAGGCTGAATGCGTCGCCGGTCGTCAAGGGAGCCGAGAAACACCCCTCAGGGTTCGTTGATGCCCAAACCGGTTTCGATAGCGGTCAGCCGTTCTCGGAGGCGCTGCACTTCTTCTGTCAGATCCGCGACAGCCTGTTCCAGGTGCGCGATTCGGTCGCCACTCGTGACCGCCGAGCGCACGGGCGGCTCCGTTGCCGGCGCCAGATCAGCAAGGGGAATCTCGCCGAAAAACAAATGGGCGTAGCGCGATTCGCGCCGGCCCGGCTCCCGCGCCAGCTTGACGATGAAAGGTTCCTCCCGCGCCATGAGTTTGGCCAGCGCGTCCTCCACCTCGGAAACATCCCCAAAGCCGCATAACCTCTCCGCATGGGTACGCAGCTCCCCAGGCGTCTGCGGCCCCCTGAGCAAGAGCTCGCAGACGATCCCGACCTCCTGCTTGGACAACTTGAGCTCTCCGAATTCGGTGTTGCAGAAGCGGTGCTGAAATTTGGTCACCCGGTTGCCAAACCCGCTGGCCCGGCTCACCAGATAGCGCTTGACCAGGCCGTCCACCGTCTCCTGCACGACGGCCTCTGACAGATCCATCACTGGATCGCGGTTGCTTTTCTGATTGCAGGCATTGGTCAGCGCATTCAGTGAAAGAGGGTACTGGTCGGGCGTGGTGATTTCCTTTTCCATCAGTACACCGATGACCCTGGCCTCGTGTGGCGTCAGGAGAATTTTCATAGCTGTTTCCTCAAGTCGTTTCAGCCTTCAGGCACTGTGCCGGAGCCACCCTCTGAAGCGTAGCAGCAACAGCAAGCCCGGCAGCGCCAGAAGGGCACAGGCGATGAAAAACACGTCCCAGCCCATCCAGGTCGCCATCCAGCCGCTGGGCGCAGCCACCAACACCCTGGGTACGCCCATCAGGCTGGACAGCAGGGCATACTGGGTAGCGGTGAAGCGCTTGTCGGTCTGGTTGGCCATGAAGGCGATGAAGGACGCCGTACCCATGCCACCGGAAAGATTTTCGAAACTGATCACGGCCGTCAGCGCAACGAGATTCGCCCCGGTTTGGGTCAGCACCGCAAACGCCGCGGTGGACAAGGCCTGCAGCACGCCAAACTGCCACAGCGTGGCGTAGATGCCAAAGCGCAGAATCAGGGACCCGCCGATCAGCCCGCCCAACACGGTGGCCCAGAAGCCGAAGAGCTTGACCACCGCGCCGATCTCGGTTTTGCTGAAGCCGATTTCCAGATAAAACGGCGTGGTCATTTGACTGGCAACCGTGTCACCCATCTTGTAGAGCAGGATGAACAGCAGGATCCACCAGGCATCCGCGCGCCGGAAGAACTCCAGGAAGGGCTGTATCACGGCGTCGCGCAGGGTGCGGGGGATATGGGGCGCCGCATCGGGTTCCGGTGACAGCCAACTGACCAGAATGCCGCTGAGCAGGATGCCGCCCATCAGCAGGTAGACGGCTCGGAATCCGATCCAGTCCGCAAGGATCAGTCCACCGCCCGACGCCAACAGCATGCCGAGACGATAGCCATTCACGTACAGCGATGCCCCCAGGCCCTGCTCGCGCTCACCCAGGCTCTCGCGGCGGTAGGCGTCGATGAGCGTGTCCTGGGTGGCCGAGAAGAACGTCACGAGCAGCGCCAGTCCAGCCAGAAGCCAGGGGCTTTCCGCCGGCCTTGAGAAAGCGAGGCCTGCAATGGCGGCTCCCAACAGCGCCTGCGCCAGAATCAGCCACCCCCGGCGGCGCCCCGCCCAAGGCAGGCGGTAACGGTCAAAGATCGGGGCCCAGAGAAACTTGAAGGTATACGGCAAACCGACCAGCGCGAACAAACCGATGGTGGTGAGATCCACCCCGGATTCTTTCATCCACGCCTGCAGCACTGAGCCCGTCAACAGCAGCGGCATTCCTCCATAAAAGCCCATGAAGAATGCGACGAGCATGCGCCCGCTGAAGAATACGCGAAAGATCGAAGTCCGCTCAGATCGGGTAGCCATAATCGACGGTCAACGGCGCGTGATCGGAAAAGCGCTCGTCCTTGTAGATCGCAGTCGCACGCAATGCGGGCCTGAGGCTTGGACTGATCACCTGATAGTCGATGCGCCAGCCCACGTTCTTCGCCCATGCCTGTCCGCGGTTGGACCACCAGGTGTATTGTTCCGGCTCCTGGTTGAGGGTCCGGAATGCATCAACCCAACCCTCCTCTCCGAACAACCGGTCCATCCAGGCCCGCTCCTCGGGCAGAAATCCGGAGTTCTTCTGATTGGACCGCCAGTTCTTGAGGTCGATGTTCCTGTGTGCGATGTTCCAGTCGCCGCAAAACACGTAGTCGCGGCCCGACCCGGAGCATTCTTGCAGGTACGGCAGGAAGCGCTCCATGAAGCTGAACTTCACCGCCTGCCGCTCCTCGCTGGAAGACCCGGAGGGAAGGTACAGGGAAACAACACTGAGGTTGCCGAACCGGACCTCCAAATAACGCCCTTCCGCGTCCATGTCAGGCCAGCCCAGACCCTGTATCACCTCGTCCGGCTCCCTACGGCAGTACACGGCAACTCCGCTGTAGCCCCGCTTTTCCGCATCGAGATAGTAAATGGAATAGCCCTCGGGCCAAAAAACCGGGTCATTGAGCTGCTCGGCCTGCACCTTGGTTTCCTGCAGACAGGCCACGTCGGCATCCTGGGCGGCAAGCCACTGAAAAAAACCCTTGCGGGCGGCGGAACGTACGCCGTTGACGTTGGCGGTAATGATGCGCATAAGGGCTCGTGAAGGGTCGGCGCGCGGCTCAGTGTTCAGGCCGGGGTGCCGGTGGATGTGTCAGCTTGATATCAGTTGAGGACTTGCGTAATATGGCGAATTTATTTTTATCTGAACTATCCACGCGCAGGTTCATCATGAAGCCGGAAATCCACCCCGAGTACAAGACCATCACCGTCAACTGCAGTTGCGGTAACTCATTCGAGACTAAGTCCACCATCTGCAAGGACCTGCACGTCGAAGTCTGCGCCGCGTGCCATCCATTCTATACGGGCAAGCAAAGACTCGTCGACACCGCCGGCCGGGTGGACAAGTTCCGCCGCAAGTACAGCCGCGGCTAAGCCTCGCACCATTGCGCGCCGCTGGCATCGACCTGCGGCAGCGCACTGCAATGCACGGGGAGTCGCTTACACCGCGTTCTGTATCAGTTCGTCCAACTGCTCCAGATTTCCCCCGGCCTTCTGCCCTCCCTTGCGGCGCAAGCCCCGGCTCTTCCTGCGCTCATCGAACAGCAGCAGTTCGATCCGCACGCCATCCGCATAAAACGCGAAGGCGGGCAGGCGTTGCGGTCTACCCTCGTCAAACAGAACGTGCTCGCTTTCCTCAAATGGAATGCCCGCGTCCGCCAGCCTGAACTGCACCGCCTCCGATTCATCGGCAAAGAGATGCAGGGTAATTGCGCTGTGGCGACCCGCCGTGCCGTCCCAGACGCTCCCGCACAAGAGCGGCGCGAACGGCGCGAGGAATTTCATGGCTTCCGCGGCCAGCAGCCGAAGCCGCAGCAAAGTGTCAGCCTGACTCTCCGGATTGTAAATCCTCTGATATTCCAGCAACGCGGCGTCTATTTCCTCGTCCCGCGGCGCCGAACGGCTCGCCGCCACACCCAGCCGGCGGGCCGCCTTGCGCCGGGCTAAATCGTATTCGCGCACACCCTGTTCGTGCATGATGCGGGCTGCCTCTTGGGCAACCCGAAGGCGAATCCTGTTGCGCTGCGGCATGGGACGAAAAGCCAGATAAGGACGTCGAAATCAGAACAGGGATTCCAGCGACTTAGCGGCGCGCTCCTGGCGCGGGGGCGCAGGCTCGCCGCCGGCGCTGGCAGCCCCGGCTTCACCCTCGCTGTGGCGCTCTGACACCGCAGGCGCCGCATAATACTTGGGCACCCGTTCGCTCGGAAAAATCTCAAACACCCCGCGCGAGCTGCCGGCCGGCGCGAGCAGCCCGCTGCCCGGGTCGATTCGGACCGTGGTCAGCCCCTCCGGCACATCGAAGCTCTTCTCTGGAACATCCCGCAAGGCCTCGCGCATGTATGCGATCCACATGGGCAAGGCGGAGTGCCCGCCGGTTTCTCCCTCGCCCAGCGGTTGATAGGAATCGAAGCCCATCCAGCAAATCGTCACCAGCGACGGCGTGTAGCCATTGAACCAGGTGTCGCGCTGATCGTTGGTGGTGCCCGTCTTGCCAGCCAGGTCGGCCCGCCCCAGGCTCATGGCCCGGGTCGCCGTGCCAATGCGGACGACGTCCTGCAACATAGAATGCATCATGTAATGGACCTGGGGGCTCATCACGCGGGGCGCCAGGTTGCCACGCACAATTGAATCCCCCGTGCAGTCGGCGCAGGCCACGCTGGGCGTGGCTTCATATAGGGTCTCGCCGTTCTGGCGGAGGATTTTCTCGATGATATAAGGCTCAACCCGGAACCCGCCGTTGGCAAAGGCCGAATAGGCCTGGGCCATGCGCAGGGGAGTCGCCGTGCCGCTACCCAAGGCCAGAGACAGTGACCGCGGCAACTCGTCCTGGGTGAAGCCGAACTTCTTGGCGGTTTCGATGGTGCGTTTCAGCCCGACCTCGCGCAGCAAGCGGATGGACACCAGGTTGCGCGACTTGGCCAAGGCCACGCGCAGCCTGGTAGGACCGTAAAACTTGCCGCCAAAATTCTGCGGCTTCCAAACCCCACCCTCCACGGCCGGGTCGTAAAAGACAAACGGTGCGTCATTGACCACGCTGGCGGGGGTGAAACCCTTTTCCAGCGCCGCCGTGTACAGGATGGGCTTAAAGCCGGAACCCGGCTGACGGCGGGACTGGGTTGCCCGGTTGAACTTGCTGTGGTTCCAGTCGTACCCCCCGACGATGGCTAGAATGGCGCCGCTGCTTGGGTCCAGCGAGACCAGTGAGCCTTCCACCGCCGGCACCTGTGCCAGCACCATGGCGCCGTCCTGATTGCTGCGTAAGCGCACGATGTCGCCTGGCTTCAGCACCTCCTTGACACTGCGGGGGTAAGCACCGGTGGCATCCGCATTGATGTACTTGCGCGCCCAGCGCACCCCGTCCCAAGCCAGGGTGGTGCGCTGCGACTGACCCAGGTAGACCTCGGCGGCGGTATCGCTGACGGCAGTTACCAGACCGGCGATGGTGTCACCCAGCCTCTCCGCACCGGCGAGCTGTTCATCCCACTCTGCCTCGCTGCGGATCTTGCGCAAATCCAACTGCTTTTTTGCGCCCCGGTAGCCATGACGCTCGTCGTAATCATGTAGGGCGTCGCGTACCGCTTTCTTGGCTTCATTCTGCAGGCGCTCGTCCACGGTGGTATAGACCTTGTAACCGTTGACGTAGGCGTCTTCGCCATACTGCGCATACATCTCGCCGCGCACCATCTCCGCCACGTACGGCGCGTAGAATTCAACGGTGACGGTATGCAGGCTCGCGTTGACCGGTTCGGCAATGGCCTCTCGGTACTGGGCGTCGGTGATGCGCCCCAGCGTCTGCATGCGCTTCAGCACGTAGTCACGGCGAATCAAGGCCCTTTCCGGGTTGGCCAGAGGATTGAAAGCAGAAGGCGCCTTGGGGAGACCAGCAATCATGGCCACCTCGGCCAGACTCAGTTCGCTGACGTGCTTGCCGTAGTAGACCTGGGCGGCCGCCTCCACGCCGTAGGCATGGTGCCCGAAGTAGATCTTGTTGAGATAGAGTTCCAGAATCTGGCGCTTGGGCAGCTTGGACTCGATCTTCATCGCCAGCATGATCTCCTTAAGCTTGCGGAAAAAGGTCTTCTCGCTGCTCAGGAAGAAGTTGCGCGCCACCTGCATGGTGATGGTACTGCCACCCTGCCGCTTTTCTCCGGTTCGGGCGAACAGCACCGCCGCCCGCGCAAGACCTTGGTAGTCGACGCCCGGATGGTCGAAGAAGCGATCGTCCTCCGCCGCAAGGAAGGCATCTACCACGGTCTGCGGAATCTGCTCGAAATTCAGCGGCTCGCGCTTCTTCTCGCCGAATTGCGCGATCAACTTTCCGCTCTTGGTATAGATGCTCATGGGCATCTGGTAACGTACGTCGCGCAATACCTCGATGTCGGGCAACTGCGGTTCCAGATAGCTGTATAACGCGTAGGCGCCCAACGCACCGGCCGCAGCCGCAACCAGAAGCAGCACGAGGGTGAACTGGAAGAATCGGGTGAGAAAGCCAGTGCGCCGCGGTACGGGCGCTTTTTTCGAAGTCTTAGGCAAATTGCGTATCGCCTGGTATCTGGGCACGTGGGAGTCCTGCCCGATACCCAATTTCATGTTTAGGCAAAATGTGAACTGCTACTATACTACACCACGGAGCTTAAATCCCCCTGTCTAGCGTCGGCGCAGCGGCAGCCGGTTTCATGATTTAAGGGAGACCCGCCTAAAAATTCGGATCAAGGGCACAGGAACTCGGTCATGTTTTTCTTGAAGCGAAAAAAACCGCAGTTATTGGGAATCGACGTCAGTACGGCTGCGGTGAAGCTGCTGGAACTGAGCAGAACGGGTCCACGCTTTCGCGTTGAAAGCTATGCCGTAGCGCCGCTCCCGCAGGATGCGGTGGTGGATAAGACCATCGCCAAGGTGGAAGCCATCGGCAACACCATCAAGACGGTCGTCGCCCAGTCCGGCACCAAGCTCAGGCATGTCGCGGTCGCAGTGGCCGGCTCCTCCGTCATCACCAAAGTCATCGCCATGCCGGCGTCCCTCGGTCCCGATGAGCTCGAGGCGCAGATCGAGATGGAGGCGGACCAGTACATTCCCTACGCTTTGGATGAGGTGAGCCTGGACTTTGAAGTGCAGGGCCAAAGCGAGAGCAACCCGGAAATGGTTGACGTCCTGCTGGTGGCATCGCGAAAGGAAAACGTCGAGGACCGGGTAGCCGCGCTGGAACTGGCGGGCCTGAAGCCGGAAATCGTGGACGTTGAGTCCTACGCCCTGGAAAACGCCTTCCGGCTGGTGCTGGAGCAGATGCCCAAGGCCGGGCCCGACAGCACCGTGGCGATCGCCGACATCGGCGCGACCATGACCACCCTGAACGTCCTGCACCGCAATCGCATCATCTACACCCGGGAACAGGGTTTCGGCGGCAAGCAGTTGACCGAGGAAATCCAGCGCCGCTACGGCCTTTCCTACGAGGAAGCAGGGCTCGCCAAGAAGCACGGCGGCCTCCCCGACAACTACACGCCGGAAGTGCTGGAACCGTTCAAGCAAGCCATGGCGCAGCAGATCGGGCGTTCGCTGCAGTTCTTCCTTTCCTCCAGTTCCCACCGTGGCGTCGAACACCTGGTCCTGGCCGGGGGCTGCGCCTCGATCAACGGCATCGACCGTTTCGTCGAACAAAGCCTCGGCATACCCACCGTCGTCGCCAACCCCTTCATACATATGTCCCTGGCTAGCCGGATCAAGCCCCAGAGCCTGAGTAACGACGCCCCGGCCATGATGACGGCCTGCGGACTGGCCTTGAGGAGCTTCGACTGATGGCGAGAATCAACCTCCTCCCCTGGCGTGCGGAACTCCGCAAACAGCAGCAAAAGGATTTCGCCGCGGCGATCATGCTGGGACTGGCCCTGACCGCGGCCATTTTCCTGCTGGTGCGCTCGCACATCGGCTCGCAAATCGAATACCAGACGCAGCGCAACCAGTTCCTACAGTCAGAAATCGCCGTCCTGGACGGAAAAATCAAGGAAATTCAAAACCTGGAAGCTCAGAAGAAGAAGCTGCTGGCCAAGATGGAGATCATCCAGCAACTCCAGTCCAGCAGGCCCGAAATCGTGCACCTGTTCGACGAAATCGCGCGCACTGTGCCGGAGGGTGTCTTCCTGAACGATCTCACCCAGTCGGACAAGAACCTGACCATCAATGGCTTCGCCCAGTCCAATGCACGGGTTTCCGCCTACATGCGCAGCCTGGAAGCGTCGCCGTGGCTCAAGGATCCCGTGCTCACCATCATTGAGAGCAAGGACCCGGGCAAGGACTCCAAGAAGGGAAAGAGCCGCTTCACGCTTCTGGTCAAGCAGGGAAACGAGAAGCTCGCCGACAAGGGGCAGGGTAAGCCATGAATCTTTCGAATATCAATTGGGACATCGAGAACGCGGGAGCCTGGCCCGCACCGATCAAGTTTGCGATCATCCTCTTGCTCTGCTTGATCCTGGCAGGCGTCGGTTATTATCTGGACACCCAGGACCAGTTGGCCGAACTGGAAAGGCTGCAGGCGCAGGAAGGCGAACTCAAGAGCTCCTTCGAAGCCAAGCAGAAAAAGGCCGTCAACCTGGAGGAATACAAGCAACAGCTGCAACAGATCGAAGAGTCCTTTGGCGATCTGCTCAGACAGTTGCCCGACAAGACCCAGGTCCCTGACCTGCTGGTGGACGTGTCGCAGACTGGGCTCGCCAGCGGCCTGGAATTCGAGCTGTTCAGGCCCGGCGCCGAAGTGCCCAAGGAGTTCTACGCGGAGTTGCCCATCGACATCCGTGTCATCGGAGACTACATGGAATTCGCCAACTTCGTCAGCGGACTCGCGTCCCTTCCGCGCATCGTCACCATCCACAATATCAAGATCACGCCGCGTAACCTACCGGCAGGCTCCAAGGGCAAACCCCTGGTCATGGACGCGCTGGTAAAGACCTACCGTTACCTGGAAGACGGTGCGGCGAAGCCCAATCAGGACAAGAAACCGAGGAGATAAAGGCCATGCTCAGCGCCGGCGGTGCCTTTTCCGGAGTGTCGCGCAGTCTCAGGCTGGGCCTGCTGCTTGCCTTGTGCACAGGGCTGGCGGCATGCGGCCAGGACGATTTTGCCGACCTGAAGGACTACGTGGCGGAAGTGAAACAGCGGCAGAAAGGCGCCGTGGAACCGCTGCCTGAAATCAAGACGGTCCAGCCTTTCGTGTTCGTGGCGGAAGACATGCGCAACCCCTTCGTGCCTGACGACAAAGCCGATGCTCAGGCGGAAGAGGTGAAGGTCGCGGATAACGGCATCAGGCCGGACACCGCAAGACCAAAGGAAGAGTTGGAGGCCTACGATCTCGATTCCCTGCGTTTCGTGGGCACTGTCGACTGGAACAATGCCTTATGGGGCATGGTGCGGGCGAACGACGGAACCATCCACCGGGTTCGCGCTGGCAACTACATGGGTCGCAACTTCGGCAAGATCATCCGTATCCGGGACGACCAGATCGAATTAATCGAGATCATACCAGACGGTCCGGGAACCTGGCGGGAACGCAAGGCCGCCCTGGATTTGGCAGACGCGAGCGGTGAGAAAAGATGAAACAACAAGGCTTGAAAAATAACCTCCGCCAGGGAATCGCATTACGATTTTGTCTTCACCTCTGGGTGATGGTTCTATCCCTTGGCGCCGCGACCACAGTCTTGGCCGGCCCGCGACTGGAGTCCGTCGACTTCACCACGCTTCCCGGCGACAACATTCAGATCCAGTTCAGCCTTAGCGGTCCCGCTGCGCCACCCAAGGCGTTCTCCACCGACAATCCCGCGCGCATCGCCCTGGATATGCCCGGTGTTTCCAATGGCCTGGAAAAAAAGCCGATATCGATCAATGCCGGGGGCGCCCAAAGCATTCAGGCCATTGAGGCATCCGGCCGCACCCGCGTCATCGTCAACCTCTCCGAGATGATGCCCTACCAGAGCCGCGTCGAAGGCAACAAGATATTCCTGACCCTCCAGCGCGGCGTTTCCGGGCCCTACGTGGGCGCGGCGTCCAACACCGAGGCGGTGCCAGCACCGGTAAGCCGGACGCCCCGCCGCAGCCGCCCAGCACCCGCTGCCGCGGGTTACGACGCTCCTTATCCAGCGAGCGGGGACTCGGTCCGCAACGTGGACTTCCGCCGCGGACCTCAGGGCGAAGGCCGCCTCCTGGTCACCCTGAGCGACCCCGGCGCCGTGGCCCAGATTCGCGAGGAAGGCCGCAAGGTCATAATCGACATTCCGGGTCTCAGCCTGCCCGCCAACCTGGCGCGCCGCCTGGACGTGCTTGATTTCGCCACCCCCGTTCAGACCATCGATTCCGAACAGGATGGCGGACGTGCCCGTCTGGTCGTCACCCCCGTGTCACAGGACTACGACTACTCCTCCTATCAGTCCGGCAATGTATTGACCGTGGAATTCCGCCCGCTCACCCGCGCCGAGAAGGAAGAGATCAAGAAGAAGTCCTTTGCCTACGGAGGCGAGAAGCTCACCCTGAACTTCCAGGATATCCCGGTTCGCTCGGTACTGCAGATCTTGGCGGATTTCACCAACCTGAACATCGTCGCCAGCGACACGGTGCAAGGAAACGTGACTCTGCGCCTGAATGACGTACCCTGGGACCAGGCCCTGGATCTGGTGCTCAAGTCCAAGGGCCTGGGGAAGCGCCAGGAAGGCAACATCATCCGCGTGGCGCCGCTGGATGAGATCAACCGCCTGGAAAAGGACGAACTCGAAGCGGCCAAGGTGGTTGAGGAGTTGGAACCTCTCAAGACCGAGATCATCCAGGTCAATTACACCAAGGCAGATGACATCAAGACCGTGCTCATGGGGACGACCGAGAAAACCAGCCAGACGACCAGCGAGGCGGGGATAGGCGGCTCCAGGACCTCCACCTCGTCAACCAGCCTGGACGTCAGCCAGTCCATACTGTCCGGTCGCGGCAACGTGACGACGGATCAGCGCACCAACCAGCTGATCATCAAGGACACCGCCAGGAACCTTGAGAGGATTCGCGACCTGATCCGCAAGCTGGACATACCCGTGCGGCAGGTGCTGATCGAATCCCGCGTGGTGATCGCCAACAATGACTTTTCCCGTCGCCTCGGCAGCCGCCTGTCGGTGTCCACGCTCCCGACCCGGGCAGAGACCCTGGTCAGTCAGACCAGCAATACCGCGGGTAACTTGCTGAGCACCTTATCTGCCGCAAATCCTTATGGTACTGCGGGCATGACGGTCCTCAAAGCCGGCGATTACCTGCTGGACCTCGAATTAACAGCCGCCCAGACCGAGGGCCGCGGCGAAATCGTGTCCAATCCGCGCCTCATCACCTCGGATCAGACCAAGGCCGTCATCAAGCAGGGTGTCGAAATCCCGTATCAAATTCAAAGCTCGGCCGGCGGCGCGCTGGTCAGCAACATCCAGTTCAAGCAGGCCGTGCTGGAACTAAACGTCACGCCGCACATCACGCCCGATGACAACATACTCATGGACCTGCTGGTAAAAAAGGATTCCAAGGGTGAAATCACCCCCGGCGGCTTCGGTATCGACAAGCGCGAGATCGAAACCCAGGCCTTGGTCGGCAATGGCGAGACCGTGGTGCTCGGCGGCGTCTACGAGGGAACCAAGACGACGACCACCGACAAGGTACCCTTCCTCGGCGACCTGCCCGGTGTAGGCTTCATGTTCCGCCGCAATGAAACAATCGATCAGAAAAAGGAACTGCTGATCTTCGTGACCCCCAAGATCCTCAAGCAGCAGATGGTTTCGCGCTGATTCGGTTCACTGCGGCGCTCGGCTCTGGTCGAGCCAGCGCCGCGGTTTCCAGCTACCGTTGTTCGCCCCATCCCCATTTTCCCTGGCACGTCAGGGAAAGTTCTTTTTCGCAACACATGACAAAAACGGGCACTTTGATTAGTATGCTCGTTATCTTGACGGTTGAAACGGGTCTTTTCCAAAGACCGCATTTGCGCGGGCGCGGATTACGTGCCGTGGGGTGCTGCAGCCAATCAAGACCGATGCCACGATGCTGTGGAACTTACTGTGAAATATCGAGGAGAGCACAATAATGAAAAAAGCAGAATTTGCAAAAACCCTGGGCGCCATGATCGTCGGCGGCGTTTTTGCTCTGGGTGGCGTTGCCGCCAATGCCGCTGAAAATGCTGCTGGCGTCAAAGAGCACATGGACATGACCGTCAAGACCACCAAGGAAGCGATGGAAGCAGCCAAGGCTGGCAACGAAAGCGGCTGCCTGGCCAGCATCAAGCAGGCCAAGCAGCACTACAAGGAAATCACCGGCGACGCGGCTGGCAAGCCCCTGCAGGATGCCATGAAGCGTATGAAGGAAGCTCAGGCTGAGTGCGAAAAGGAAGGCGGTGCCGCTGCCGGTGCTGCGATCCTGGCCGAGGTTGTGGCATCCATGGAAAAGATCCAGGCCAACATCAAATAAGGCGTTCGGTCTAGCGCCTAGGCCCGTGCCGCTCCGGTGTTAATGATCCGGCTGGCGCGGGCACGAGGCTTCGACCAGAACGGAGCGGCAGCCTGATCTACCGATCGCGCTGCCGTTTTTGTTGTCCGCCGTCCAGCGATCCCGAGACGCTCGCCACGCAGGGCCTATCAGACCAGCTCGCGGGCACGCAGAAAGGCATCACGGAAATCCAGATAGACTGGTTTGTCCGTTTCCAACATGAGGCTCAGCAGCCGGTTTTGCAGCTGGTACTTCACATTACCCACCGCCAGTGCTCCTATGCCCACAGCGCCGCGGCTGTTGGTGGCGCAAAGTAACGGGGCGCCATTGTCCTTCAGCTTGACACCCTCAACACCCAAAGGCGGCACCGCGTTGACGTCGCCGGCCACCTTGAGCTGCTTGGCATCGGCGAGTACGGAAGCGCTGAGCACCTGCACTCCAGCCTTGGCGGTACAGAACACAATATCGGCATTAGCGATTAGACGCGCCTTGTCCGCCTCGGAACTCGCATAAGTTCCCTTGAGTGCGCTCCCGCAGCGGCCATTGTATTCCGCGGCCTTTTCCAGAGCCGTGTCGATGGACAAATGGTCCACGATAGTGGTGTCGGCGCCCGCGAGCGATGCGATGACGCCAGTGGCCAGTCCCACCGGCCCGGTACCGCCAAAGACCACTGCCCGCTGATCCTTCAGCTCCAGGCCATGCTTGTCCTTCAACTGCTTTTCCACACAGGCCACCAAAGCCGCGGCGGTAGTGAAGGCGCCGCTGGGATCGGCAAAAACCGAGACTTCAAAGGGAGGCACCATCGCCTTTCTGGCTCCCTCCAGCATATCCATGGCCATGCCGATATCGCGCCCCCCAACAAAGATGCCGGTGCGCTTCACGCCTGCAGGGCCCCGGGAGAAAATGGCGTCCTGCACGAGCCCGTTGACCTCCTCCAGCTTGACATTGCTATAGGGCAGCAGCACATCGAACCCGGCGTCGGCCGCCATGTTCAAATCGAACGGGCTGTTATGCGGCATGGGATCGAACATGTGGATGATGGAACGTTTTTCCATTGGATCAGTCTCCTGTGGAATCAGGTTTATTCGAAAGCCAGGGCCGGCGTGAACGGCGAAAGCGCCCGCCAGCCGACCCCGCTTGAAAACCGCGGCCGATTACAGCTTCTTGGCAAACTCGCGTGCCACTTCGAAAGCATGCTCGTAGTGCAGGAACACCGGCTTGTCCCCTTTGCGGGTCTGGAAGCGCATCATATTGAGCAGCTTGTGCTGAGTTTGGTATTTGACGTTGCCGATGGCCAGTGCGCCGATACCCACGGCCCCGCTGCGGCTGCCATCGATGGGCGTGCCTTTGTGGTGCGCGTCCAGGCCGGCGATTCCCGACGGCGGCACTGCATTCACATCCGCCGCGGCCTTGAGCCGTGGAGCCGCCGCCACTAGTTCCGCACTCAGCACTTGAATGCCGGCGGCCGCGGTAGCGAACACCACGTCGGCGGTCTGGATCAGTTCCGCCTTGTTGGCATCCGCATCACCCGCGATGTTGGTCTTGCCCCCACCGTATTCGGCATTGCACAAGGCCGCCACATTCTGGGCCTTCTCCAACTGGCGCCCAATGATCTTCACGTTGGCGCCGGCCTGGGCCGAGAGCACCGCAGCGATCTGACCCACCGGCCCGGTTCCGCCCAGTGCCAGCACATTCATGCCTTGCAATCCGGCCCCATGATTCTTTTCCAGCTCACGCTCGACCATAGCGACCATGGCCGCGGCGGTGGTGAAGGCTCCGCTGGGATCGGCGAAAGCCGACACCTCGAACGGCGGAATCATGTTCTGCTTGGCGCTATTCAGCATGTCCAGCGCCGTCTTGACATCGCGTCCGCCGATGAAGATGCCCGTGCGCTTCACGCCGCTGGGGCTGCGGGAAAAGATGACATCCTGCACCAGGGCCGGGATTTCATTGCTGTCGAGCTGGGTATATGGCACGGTCGAAATCCAACCGGCATCCAGCGCCATGTTCACGTCGAAAGGGCTCAGGTTCTTTTCAGGCGTGAACATGTGCAGGACGAATACTTTTTCCATCGGTAAATCCTCGTTATTTTTCTCTAGGCGAAGGGAGACCGGGCGCGACCGGCACCGCGCATTTTCCGCTATTGCGGCGCGATGTGGAAGCGTGGGGCTACGGAGGCGGGCGGAGGGCGCCCCAGGGCACGGGGGCCCTAGGGCGTTGACGGGATCTGCCTTATCTGGTGGCGGGAACCAGCCGGGCGTGCGCGGCGGCCATGCGCGCCACAGGCACGCGCGGGGCGGAACAGGAGACGTAATTCAGCCCGATACCGTGACAGAAGCGGATGGAGGCCGGATGCCCGCCCTGCTCACCGCAGATGCCAACTTTCAGGTCGGGCTTGGTCTTGCGGCCCCGCTCTACGGTCATCTGCATCAGAGTGCCGACGCCGTTGACATCCAGCACTTCGAAGGGGTTGTCCTCCAGAATGCCGTGCTCGGTATAGAGCGGCAGGAACTTGTTCTCGGCATCCTCGCGCGAAAACGAGAACGTAGCCTGGGTCAGGTCGTTGGTGCCAAATGAGAAGAACTCGGCCACCTCCGCCAGTTGCGCGGCACGGGTGCACGCGCGGACGGTCTCGACCATGCTGCCGAACTTGAAATGCAGCGTGACGCCATAAGCGCCCTCGATCTCCTGCTGGACACGGTCCACGGTGGCCTTGACCCGCCGCAGCTCCTCGGAGGTGATGACCTGCGGCACCATGATTTCCGGCGTGACCTGCGAACCTTCCTTCTGGCACTGGGCTGCCGCTTCCAGGATGGCGCGAATCTGCATCTCGTAGATCTCGGGATAGGTCAGCCCCAGGCGCACGCCCCGGTGGCCGAGCATGGGATTGACCTCGTACAGCTCGCGCACCTTGCGCAGCATCTGTTCCTTGCGGGCAATCACCGCGTTCACCTGGTCCTCGGTGACATTATCGGCGCCCATGTTCAGCGCGACCAAGGCGGCGGTCCGCCCACGCACTACCATGCGGTACTCGTCCAGGGCGCGCAGTTCGTCTTCCAGTTGGTGTTCGCTTGGCAGGAACTCGTGCATGGGCGGGTCCAGCAGCCGCACCGTCACCGGACGCGGCGCCATTATCTTAAAGATCTCCTTGAAGTCCTCGCGCTGGATGGGCATGAGCTTGTCCAGCGCCGCCTGCCGCTCTTCCAGGGAATGAGCCAGAATCATCTCCACCACGATGGGCAAGCGGTCCGTGGCATTGAACATGCGTTCGGTGCGGCACAGGCCAATGCCCATGGCGCCAAATTCCAGCGCCAGTTGCGCGGCACTGGGGGTGTCGGCGTTGGCCATGACCTTGATCTCGGCCATTTCGTCCGCCCAAGACAGCAGGGTTTTAAGCTCTTCGGAAAACTTCGGCTCGATGGTCGGGATCTCGCCCAGGTAGACGTTCCCGTTACTGCCATCGATAGTTATCACGTCACCCTCTTTCAGGGTCACGTCGCCCACCGTCGCCAGGCGCGCCCGGCTGTCCACCTTGATGCCTTCGGCACCCGCCACGCAGGCCTTGCCCATGCCCCGCGCCACCACGGCGGCATGGGAGGTCTTGCCGCCACGGCTGGTCAGGATGCCCTGGGATGCAAAGAAACCGTGGATATCCTCGGGCTTGGTCTCCTCACGCACCAGAATCACCTTCTGCCCGGACCGGCCCAGGATTTCAGCCTGGTCGGCGTCGAACACACAGCGTCCGCTGGCAGCGCCGGGAGAGGCGGGCAGGCCTTGCGCCAGAGGCTTGTGGTCATGACTGGGGTCCAGGCAAGGATGCAGCAACTGCTCAAGGTCGTCGGGCTTGACCCGCAACAGGGCCTGCTCCTTGCTGATGAGACCTTCGCCGAACATCTCCACCGAACTGCGCACCATGGCAGTGGCATTCATCTTGCCGTTGCGGGTCTGCAGGCAATAGAGGGTGCCCTTCTCGATGGTGTACTCGTAGTCCTGCACCTCGTGATAGTGGCCTTCCAGCTTGTCGCGCAGATCCACCAGTTGCCGGTAGAGGTCCGGCATTTCCACCATCATTTCGTGCACCGGCTTGGGTGTGCGGATACCCGCCACCACATCCTCACCCTGGGCATTGACCAGGTACTCGCCGAACATTTCGTTCTCGCCGGTACCCGGATTGCGGGTGAAGCCGACGCCCGTGGCGCAGTCATTGCCCATATTGCCGAATACCATGGTGACCACGTTGACGGCGGTGCCGTTAGCCATGGCGGGTGTGATGTTGAACTCGCGGCGGTAATCGATGGCGCGCTTGCCCATCCAGGAATTGAACACGGCCTTGATGGCAATGCCGAGCTGCTCGTAAACGTCTTCGGGGAAGGCTCTGCCAGTATGAGTCTGCACCACCCTCAGGAATCGCTCGCTGACTTCCTTCAGGTGCGCCGCACTGAGGCCCACGTCGGCCTTGACGCCAGCCTGGTGCTTGATTTCATCGAACTGCTCGTCGAACAGGCTGTCCGGCACACCCAACGCCACCTTGCCGAACAACTGAATGAAACGCCGGTAGGCGTCGTAGCCGAAGCGCTCGTTCCGGGTCTGCTCGATGAGACCGAGCAGGGTCTTGCTGTTCAACCCCAGGTTGAGGATGGTGTCCATCATACCCGGCATGGACATGGCGGAACCGGAGCGCACGGACACCAGCAGCGGATTGCGCTCGTCACCGAATTTCTTGCCGGTCCTGGCTTCCAGTTGGGTGATGTGCTGGTGGACTTCCTCCAGCAATCCTCCCGGCAGATCCTTGCGGTCCAGATATTCGAGGCAGGCTTCCGTGCTGATGACAAAACCGGGGGGGACGTTGAGGCCGATCTGCGTCATCTCGCACAGATTGGCGCCCTTGCCGCCCAAAAGGTGCTTGTTCTTGCCGTCGCCTTCCATGAAGGAATAGACGTATTTTTTATTCATGGCGTATCTCCTGTTGCCTGTCCGGTTCGTAGTCCGGTAAGTTTTTGGCTTGCGCCGACTTCAGCGGTGGCGCTTCTGCAATTTCTTGATATCGACATGCTCCAGCACGCGCAGTTGCGCCAGGGCCTTGACCAGTTCGATCTTGGCTTGGTCACGATCGGTAAACAGATGACTCTTCTTCAGCACTTCTTCCGCGCGGCGCTTGGCTTCCAGGGCGGCCTCGCGATCGATCTCGTTGGAACGCAGCATCTGATCGGCCAGGACTGTCACTGAAGTCCGCTGGGCCTCCATGTAGCCTCCGGACACATAGAAACGAAGGGTCTCGTCCTGGTCCGTCTGCAGCCGGATTTCCCCGGGCAACAGTCGCGTCAGGAAGGGGGCATGGCGGGGCAGGATGCAAACCTCGCCCAGAGCGGCGGGTGCGACCACCGAGTAACAGGGGCCCGAGAAGATCTGCTGACTGACGTCCGCGATCTCGACCTGCAGCCATAAAGGTGACGCGCTGCTCATGCTTTCTGTCCCTGAGACTGGATGTTGTACCCCGCTTGCTGCAGGGCAAGCAGGATGACCGGCATCGCGCCCTCGGCCGGAATGTGGTCGGTATTGATGACCAGATCGAAATTGGTGGCATGTTCCAGGGAACAATGCTCGAAGTGATCGCCAAACAAGCTGGCGATGGACTTGTGCCGCATGACGTTGATATCAAGCACCTTGTTTTGCGCCTCAGCGAGGGAAACCCCCTGCTCGGCGGCGATGCGTTCGGCGCACACCTGCCGGCTGCCGACCACGCGCACCCGGAAGACGCGTTTTTCCGAAAGGATCAAATGGGCGCCGCGACCCACAATCACGCAGTCGTTGCGCGCCAATTGCAGAACCACGTCGTAAAGGTAGCGCCGGTAGTTCTCCAGGGTCGCCGTGGTGCCGCTTACCAGACTGTAGAGAAAGGTCGTAACCGAGGCGTTCACCTGTTCATCGTGGCGCTGGTAATGAAACTTGTCGGTCTTGGCGTGCTTGGCCACCAGATCCAGGATTTCCTGGTCGTAGAGGGGAATGCCCAGGCACTCCGCCAGACGCTTCGCGATTTCCTCACCGAGGGCTCCATAATCCCGCGAAAGCGTGATGACCAGCGGTTCGCGCTCCTGTGGCTTTTTCCGCCCGGCGGCGTACTTTTCCACTTCATAGTCCTTGGTCAGCAGGGTCTGGAGAAAGGTCAGCGGGTCGGATCTGTGCATGTAGATGGACTCCTGGGATGCGGGAAGCTGGCCGCTGCTAGAGACAGTCGCGCGGCGCCGAAACCTTGTTCTTTTTCTTGCCCTTGTTCGTGCTCGCCTCGAGGATCTTCTTCAGCTTCCACTCGCGGTGCCGGTTCATGATGTCCACTACTTCGAGCGGATCATCCGTCACCGAGATGTAATTCAACTCACTTTCCTCGATCAACCCATGCGCCAGCACGGTGTTGCGTATCCATTCCAACAGGCCGGCCCAATATTCCGATCCGAAGAGGACCAGCGGCATGGGATGGATCTTATGGGTCTGCATCAGGGTGAGCGCTTCGAAAAACTCGTCCAGGGTTCCAAACCCGCCGGGCAGACAGACATAGCCGATGGAATACTTGACAAACATCACCTTGCGCGCGAAGAAATAGCGGAACTCCAGCGCCACGTTCTGGAAATCGTTGGGCCGCTGCTCGCTCGGTAGTTGGATGTTCAGGCCGATGGACGGGGCATTCTTCATCCAGGCGCCCTTGTTGGCGGCCTCCATGATCCCGGGGCCGCCGCCGCTGATGATGGAAAAGCCGTGGCTCGCCAGCAATTCCGCAATGGTCTGTGTCACCTGGTAGTAAGGCGATTCCGGCTTGATGCGGGCGGACCCGAAGATTGAGATGGCGAACGTGGTGTCGGAGAGCTTTTCGAACCCTTCCGTGAACTCGCTGATGATCCTGAACATGCGCCAGGATTCGTCGCCTTTGAGATCTTCAATCATGACTGCCTTCCAGGCTTTGGTGGTGCAAGGAGTAACCGTCGTCAACGGTTGTGGGGGGCATCTCAGATTTGCGGCCCTGCCCGCTATTCCGACCGCCGCCCCATGAACCGGGTTCCGCAGGATGCCTGGGAAATTATGGCAGGTAATGGGCGAAACTTGTACTGCATGGCCTTTTGATGCCGATAAGGCGCGCCTGAACCGCGGGTTTGGCTCACTCCAAGATGCCCAGCACCTCGCGCAACTGCGCCAGCAGCGCTCTGACCGCCTGGCCCCGGTGACTGAGCCGGTTCTTGATCTCAGATTCCAACTCCGCAGCCGTGCAGCCCAATTCCGGCAAGAAGAAAAGCGGGTCGTAACCGAAACCGCCCCGTCCCCCTGGAGACAAAGCAATCCGACCCACCCAAACGCCTTGAGCGATCACGGGGCTGGCATCGTCCGCGTGCCGCAGAAACACCAGCACACAGCGAAAACGGGCAAGACGCTGCGCTTCGGGGACGCACGACAGCGCCTGCAGCAACTTGGCATTGTTGGCCGCATCGTCCGCATCGGGACCTGCGAACCGAGCCGAACGCACTCCGGGAGCGCCGGCCAGGGCGTCCACCTCCAGCCCCGAATCGTCGGCGATGGCCGGCAAACCGCTGCAAAGGGCCGCATGGCGAGCCTTGATCAGAGCATTTTCCAGGAAGGTGGCACCGGTCTCATCGGCCTGGGTGGCGGTAAATGCCGAAAGCGCCGCGATTTCCGCCCCCATAGGCGCCAGAAGCGCCTGGAACTCGCGGAGTTTTCCTGGATTCGAACTGGCGAGGACGAATGAATTCCCCATGCAATACTCAGAAAAATTGCGACTTTAGATCTGGTGTGTATTCCATCCGCTGCCGTCTGCGGCAGTCCTGGCAGAACTATAGCCACGAGGCCGAGAGAAGACCATTCCATGAGTCAGATTATTCAAGAAGTGCTTTACGCCAACCAAGACTTTGCGTCCAGTTTCGACAAGGGCCATCGGCCGATGCTCATGTGATTCGCGATGCCGGAGGCCGCGCCAGGGATGACGCGATCCGTCCCCTGGTGATCTCCCACAAGCGCCTGGGTGCGCGGGCATGGTTCGTCATCCGGCACACTGACTGCGGCATGGAGACCTTCAGCAACGAGGCCATGCCGACCTGCTGAACAGGCGCCTGCAGACTGCCAACATCGACGCCAGCGGCTGGCATGACGTGGGCCAGGGTTCCGGCTCCGACGAAGGGCGTTACATCAACTGGCTGAGCATCAAGAACCAGGCGGACAGGGTACTGGAAGACGTGAAGCGTACCCTCGGCCATGTGCTGGTGGGAGAAGAACATCCCCACATCTACGGATTCGTCTACGACATCAATAGCGGCACGCCGATCGAAGTGCCGGAAGCCATGGCCGCCGGACGCGCGGTCTAAGCGTCCTCGCGCCATTCGCGCGGAATCACACCCCGGGACCGTTCAGCCGTTCCGCGGGCCTTTCCACTCACACCGCCTCGCAGCGTTCCAGGGCTTCACGCTGGTGTTGCAGCAGATTCTTGATGCCGCTGTCCGCCAGATCGAGCATGGCATCCAGTTCGTCGCGGCGGAAGGCATGTCCCTCCGCCGTACCCTGCACCTCCACGAAGGCGCCGGCATCGTTCATGACCACGTTCATGTCGGTCTCCGCCTCGCAATCCTCCCGGTAGTCCAGGTCCAGGACCGGCACGCCCTTGTAGATGCCCACCGATACCGAGGCGATCTGGCCATGCACCGGATCGGCCTTCAGTTTTCTCTGCTTTTGCAGCCGCCTCACCGCCAGCGACAACGCCACGAAACCACCGGTGATGGAAGCGGTACGCGTGCCGCCATCGGCCTGGATGACGTCGCAGTCGATGGTGATGGTGCGCTCGCCAAGCGCTTCAAGATTGAGCGCCGCGCGCAGGGATCGGCCAATGAGGCGCTGGATCTCCATGGTCCGGCCGCCCTGCTTGCCCTTGGACGCTTCGCGCCCCATGCGCTCGTGGGTTGAGCGCGGCAGCATGCCGTATTCGGCGGTGATCCAGCCACTGCCCTTGCCCTTCAGGAAGGGTGGAACCCGCTCTTCCACGCTGGCGGTGCAGATGACGCGGGTGTCCCCGAATTCGACGAGCACCGAGCCTTCCGCATGTTTGGTGTAGTTGCAGGTCAGAACGATCTTTCTCAGTTCATCCGCATTGCGTCCGCTGGGTCTCATCGCCTTGTTCGCCTCAAGCAAATTAGGCAGTATACCTGAATTGCTTGTTTCGGATGGTGGCGGGACGCGATGCGGAAATGGACATGCGCCTAAAATTCTCGATTTATCTGACACTTGTCCTGGCGCTGGGCACTGGAGCCTGGCTAGCCTTGAAACTTGCCGCTTCACTCCCCGAGCAGGACGGACGATACCGTCTGCCAGCCCTCACACAACCTGCCGTCGTGATCGCCGACCGTCTCGGCATCCCCAGCGTGGAGGCGAGCGGGCGGCAGGATGCCTTTCGCGTCCTGGGCTTTTTGCATGCGCGCGACCGCCTGTTCCAAATGGAATTGATGCGGCGCAAGACCGCCGGCCGTCTGGCCGAATTGTTCGGAGAAAAGGCCCTGCCGCTGGACCTGCAACAACGCGCCTACCGCTTCGAAACCGCCGCCCATGCCATCGTTCAGGCCTTGCCCGAGGCACAGAGGGCCACGCTGAAAGCCTATGTGGCAGGCGTCAATGCGATCATTCAAGGCGGTGCGGAACCACCTCCCGAGTTCCTCGCCCTGGGCACGCGGCCAGAACCCTGGCGGGAAGAGGACAGCCTGCTGGTCGCCCTGGGTATGTTTCAGACCCTCAGTGGCGAGGAAAAAGACGAGCGCATGCTGAGCGTGATGGAACAGGCGCTGCCGCCCGAAGTCGTGGCGTTCCTGACCCCGGACAGCGACGAATACGCAGTGCCCCTGCTGGGCGGGAAGGACTCCCAGCGTCCACCCCGGCCAGTTCCCGCCCAGGCGCTGGCGGCGTTGTCACCGGCGCCGTTGCAGATAGCCGGCGGGGTGGATTCCGAAGCCATCATTGCCGGGTCCAACAACTGGGCGGTGGCGGGGTCCAAGACCGGGGACGGGCGTGCCATCCTCGCCAACGACATGCATCTGAGCCTGGGGATTCCCAACATTTGGTACCGTGCCGCCCTGAACTACGACGGACACAGCCTGGTGGGATTGACCCTGCCGGGGGTGCCCATGCTGGTGGCAGGCAGCAATGGCGACGTGGCCTGGGGATTCACCAACATCGATGCCGACGTGCTGGATTTGGTGAAACTGGAGATTAAGCCGGATGACCCGGATCAGTACCTCACGCCCTGGGGCTGGCGCCGTTTCGAGCACCACACCGAAACCATCCAGGTCAAAAACGGCAGCGTCGTGGCGCAAGACCTGCGCTCGACCCTATGGGGACCGGTATCGCCCAAGCCCCTGCTGGGCAGTACCGTGGCAATCCGCTGGGTGGCGCTGGACCCGGCGGGCGTGGACCTCGGCCTTATGGACATGGATCGAGTCCGGAGCGTGATTGATGGGATTTCCGTGCTGACCCGCTCGGGTGGGCCACACCAAAATGTGCTTCTGGCCGACCGCCAGGGACGCATCGCCTGGACCTACATGGGACGGTTTCCCGCGCGTCGCGGCTTCGATGGTGCGGTCAGCCGCCCGTGGAGTGACGGTAAACTGGGCTGGGACGGTTACCTGCCTCCCGAGGAATTGCCCCGACTGACCGACCCGGCCGAGGGCTTTCTGGCCACCGCCAACAACCGCACCCTCGGCCGCGACTATCCCCATGTCATCGGACACAACTACGCCCATGGCTACCGAGCCTACCGCATCAGCCAGCGCCTGCGCGCACTGAGCAGCGCCACCGAACTCAGCTTGCTGGACGTGCAATTGGATACCCGTAGCGAGTTTTATGACTATTGGCGCGACCTGGCTTTGCGCGTCACGGGCGAGCAGGGCCGAAACGATCCGGCCTTGCGGGATGCGGAGCAGGCCATCGAGGCATGGGACGGGAAAATGGATGCCGGCAGCCTGGGCATTGGCCTGCTGGTGCGCTTCCGCCAGCAAATGGCTGAAGCGGTCTTCGCCCCGGTGGTGGCCCGGTGCCGCACACTGGATCCAGACTTCGGCTATGCCTGGCGCGAGATGGAAACGCCCCTACGCGCCATGCTGGACCGCCGTGCCCCGGAAACCCTGCCTAGCTCAACCTACAATGACTGGAGTGAGCTGTTACGTTCTGTGCTGAAGGCCAGTGTCGCAGACCTCAAACTGGAGCATGGCGTCACGACCCTGATGGAACTGCCATGGGGGAAAATCAACCGCATCGCCGTGCGCCACCCGATCAGCAACGCGGCTCCCTGGCTCTCTTGGCTGCTGGACATGCCAGCGGCGGAATCATCGGGTTGCGCCACCGCCTGCGTTCGCATCCTCGGCAATGGCCACGGCGCCAGCGAACGCCTTGTGGTATCGCCATCCGACCCGGGCAGCGCGCTGTTGCATATGCCCGGCGGCCAGTCGGGACATCCGCTTTCGCCCAATTACGGCGACCAGCAGGCGGCATGGCAATTCGGATTTCCACTGCCTTTCCTAGCCGGCACGAAGGTGCACCGGTTGGAACTGGCTCCCTGAGAAGAACGAGCGAAGAAGTCTATTCAGCGTCTGAACGACGCGCAGGGCCGAGGGCAGCCAGCAAGTCATCGGCGCTTTGCGGCCGATCCTGTGGCTCCACGCTCATGGCGGCATCGATGGCGGCGAGCAAATAGGCCGGGTATTTGCGCTGGAAAGCTTTGGACGCGGGAATCAGGCGATCCTTCTCACGGCGCTCCAGAGCCTGCGGGGGAGGTTGGCCATCCAGGCACATGCGCATGGTTGCGCCCACCGCATAGATATCGCTCCAGGGTCCCAAGCGACCGTCATCCGCATATTGCTCGACAGGGGAAAAACCATTGGTCAACACCTTGCCGGTCTTTGCCTCGCCGGTGAAGGGATAGGGCTGGACCGCACCGAAGTCGAGCAGAATGGGGTCACCGCCGACGCGAATCAGGATATTGTGGGGCTTTACGTCCAGATGCAGCAGGCCACGGGCATGGATGGCCTTGAGCGCCTCAAGCAAGGCCGGAAACACCGTCATGAGGAACTGCTCGCTGAGACTGCCCGCCTTTTCCTTGAGATAGTCACCCAGAATCTTGCCGTATTCATAGGTCATCACAAGATAGACCGTGGCATTGGCCTGGAAGAAATTGCGCACTTCCACTACGTTGGGGTGGTGCAGCGTGGCAAGCACCTTGGCTTCTTCCAGAAAGCGCTTGCGCCCCTTGATGAACATCGGCCGGGCGGCATCGTCGTTCGGAACCACCTGGTTCTGCCAGGTTCGGTGCGCGAGACGCCGCGGCAGGTATTCCTTGATGGCGACCTGGTGCTGATCGGCGCGTTGCCGGGCCAGGTAGACTGAACTAAACCCCCCGCCAGCCAAGGCGCGCTCGATGATATATTGATCCACCACGGTGCCGGGCTGCAGAAAATACCAGGACTCCGGATAGTCACGTGGATTGAAGGGGGTTCCCATGGCGGTCACGCAGGGTTTCCAGGTTTGGGGATTCGGCATAACATGCCGCTTTCGTTGCCGCCGCTCCAGTATAAACAAGAAATGACTCTACGAAGTATGACCGCGTTCGCACTGGCGGAACGCGAAATCGGTGCCTGGGTATTCACCTGGGAACTCCGCTCGGTCAATCACCGTTACCTGGACACGGCCTTGCGCCTGCCGGATTCCTTCCGCTTCGTGGAAGGCGATGCGCGCACGCGCATCGCAGCTTTGCTGAAGCGCGGCCGCGTCGAGGCCACCCTGGTCCTGAAGCGGAGGGAAGCTCAAGCGGAAGGCCTGCCCGTCAATCTGGAACTGGCGGGCAGCCTGCTCGCCGCAGCCTCCCGCATCGAGACCTTGAGCGGACGCGAACTCGCAAGCTTTTCTGCCCTTGACGTGCTCCGCTGGCCGGGCGTGCTCAATGAGGCGGAAGTGGACCGGGAAACCCTGGCTCCCGGCCTGCTTGACCTGCTGGATGAGGCCTTGGCAGGGCTGGTTCGGGTGCGCGAAACCGAGGGCCGGCAATTGGCGCTCTTGATCGCCAGCCGCTGCAGCCAGATGCGGGAAATCGTGGCGGGCGTTCGCCTGCGTCTGCCGGAGGTGCTGGCCGCCATGCGCGAAAAGCTCAGGCTGC
This sequence comes from Methyloterricola oryzae, assembly GCF_000934725.1. Classification (NCBI taxonomy): domain Bacteria; kingdom Pseudomonadati; phylum Pseudomonadota; class Gammaproteobacteria; order Methylococcales; family Methylococcaceae; genus Methyloterricola; species Methyloterricola oryzae. Next base: position 50,431 of record NZ_JYNS01000016.1, on the reverse strand, counting down.
GCGTCACGGAACTGGCGGCCAAGCCGGACGAAGACCGGCTCGAGCAGGAAATGGTCTACCTGGCGCAAAAATGGGATGTGGCCGAGGAACTGGACCGTCTGGAATCCCATCTCACCGAAGTGGAACGCGCCATCGAGCAACGGGATGCGGCAGGCCGTCGGCTGGATTTCTTGATGCAGGAAATGAACCGGGAAGCCAACACCTTGGGCTCCAAATCGGCGGACACGGAAACCACGCGCGCCTCCGTGGAACTGAAGGTGCTCATAGAACAGATTCGCGAGCAGGTCCAAAACGTGGAATGAAGCCTGCTGGCCATGGCGCGTAACGGAAATCGAACGGTATGAAAGTACTCACCATCGCCGGCCTGGCCTTCCTGCTGGCTGCCTGCAGCGGTTCGGACGTGGAGGTGCGGGCGGTGCATGAACTGGTGCCCGACGCCCACGTCATCTATCTCGGCGATCACACCTACCTGGCCAAGAGCACCTACGGCGAATTCTCGTTGATCAAAATGGACGATTCCGGCGAGGTCGTCTCAATGGAGCGGTTGTTCTAGCCCAGCGCCGGTTGGAGGCGAGCCGCGCCGGCGGCCCGCCCCATCGATTCAACCCGCCAGCTTGGACTTCAGCAGGTCATTGAGCTGCTGCGGGTTGGCCTTGCCGCCGGTGGCCTTCATGGCCTGCCCCACGAAGAAGCCGAACAGCTTGTCCTTGCCCGAGCGGTACTGCTCCACCTGGGCCGGGTTGTCCGCGATGATCTTGTCGATGATGGCCTCGATGGCGCCGGTATCGGTGATCTGCTTGAGACCTTGCTGCTCGATGACCTCATCTGCCGTCGCCTTGCTTTCCCACAAGGCCTCGAAGACCTGCTTGGCGATCTTGCCGGAAATGGTCTCGTCGGCAATGCGCTGCACCAGCCCCGCCAGGCGCGCTGCTTCCACCGGGCTCTCCTCGATTTCAAGTCCCGCCTTGTTCAAAGCCCCGGCCAGCTCACCCATCACCCAGTTGGCGCAGAGTTTGGCGTCGCAACCGGCCGCCTTCACCACCGCCTCGTAGTAATCCGCCAGTTCGCGGGTGGCGGTCAGCACGATGGCGTCGTAGTCGTTCAGGCCATATTCGCTCTTGAAGCGGTCGCGCTTCTCGTCGGGCAATTCCGGCAAGGTCTGCTTGACCTCCTCGATGAAGCCGGGCTCGATCTCCAGGGGCAACAAGTCGGGATCGGGGAAGTAACGGTAGTCGTTGGCCTCTTCCTTGCTGCGCATTGAGCGAGTCTCGTCCTTGGCCGAATCGTATAGCCGGGTCTCCTGCACCACCTCGCCGCCACCCTCGATCAGCTCGATCTGACGCTCGATCTCGAAGTTGATGGCCTTCTCGACGAAGCGGAAGGAATTGAGGTTCTTGATCTCGGCGCGGGTGCCGAATTTCGCCTGGCCCTTGGGCCGCACCGAGACATTGGCGTCGCAGCGGAAGGAGCCCTCCTGCATGTTGCCATCGCAGATTTCCAGGTAACGCACCAGGGCGTGCAGTTTCTTGAGGTAGGCTACAGCTTCCTTGGCGGAGCGCAGGTCCGGCTCGGACACGATTTCCAGCAAGGGTGTGCCGGCGCGATTCAAGTCGATCCCGCTGTAGCCGTGGAAGTCCTCATGCAGCGACTTGCCGGCGTCCTCCTCCAGATGGGCGCGGGTGATGCCGATGGTCCTCTCCTCGCCGTCCGCCAGGATATTGAGGTGGCCGTTGCCCACCACCGGCAGATCGTACTGGCTGATCTGGTAGCCCTTGGGCAGATCCGGGTAGAAGTAGTTCTTGCGCGCGAACACCGAGCGCGGCGCGATGTGGGCGCCGATGGCCAGGCCAAACTTGACGGCCATGCGCACGGCTTCCCGGTTCAAGACCGGCAAAACGCCCGGCAGTCCCAGATCCACGGCGCAGGCCTGGGTATTGGGCACCGCACCATAGGCGGTGGCGGCCCCGGAAAAAATCTTGGACTTGGTGGCAAGCTGGGCATGCACTTCCAGCCCGATGACGGTTTCCCACTCCATCTTTTTAACCTCTCATGCGAATGCTTTGGGAGCCTGGGCGTGCCAGTCCGTCACCTGCTGGTAGCGGTGAGCGACATTGAGCAGCCGGCTCTCGGAGAAATAATTGCCGATGATCTGCATGCCCACCGGCAGCCCCTTGGAGAAGCCCACCGGCACCGACATACCGGGCAGGCCCGCCAGGTTCACGGCGATGGTGTAGATATCGGACAGATACATGGCGATGGGATCGGCGCTTTTTTCACCGAAGCGGAAAGCCACCGAAGGCGAGGTGGGTCCCATGATCACGTCCACCTCCTCGAAGGCCTGCCTGAAGTCCTCGCTGATCAGGCGGCGGATCTTTTGCGCCTTCAGGTAATAGGCATCGTAGTAACCGGCGGACAGCACATAGGTGCCGATCAGGATGCGGCGCTTGACCTCCGCGCCAAAGCCCTCGCCCCGCGAACGGGTATACAGGTCCGCCAGGTCCTTCGGACTCTCGCAACGGTAGCCGAAGCGCACCCCGTCGAAGCGAGCCAGATTGGAAGAGCACTCGGCGGGCGCCACCACGTAGTAGGCCGGCGCGGACAGGTTCATATTGGGCAGCGCGACTTCCTTTACCGTCGCGCCGAGCTTCTGGTACTCGCCCACGGCCTCATCGATCAGGCGCGCGATATCGGCGTCGAGCCCTTCGCCGAAGAACTCCTTGGGCAAACCGATGCGCAGGCCTTCCAGGCTCTGGTTCAATCCGGCGGCATAGTCGGGTACCGGGCGGTCCACGCTGGTGGAATCCTTCGGATCGAAGCCGGCCATGACCTGCAGCATCAGGGCGCAGTCTTCCGCGGTGCGAGCCATGGGACCGCCCTGGTCCAGACTCGAGGCAAAAGCGATCATGCCATAGCGGGACACCAGACCGTAAGTGGGCTTAAGCCCGGTGATGCCGCAGAACGAGGCCGGCTGGCGGATGGAGCCGCCGGTGTCTGTGCCGGTAGCGCCGGGTGCCAGGCGCGCGGCGACCGCCGCGGCCGACCCGCCGGAAGAGCCGCCCGGCACGGTCTCGGTATCCCAGGGATTGCGCACCGGTCCGTAGTGGCTGGTTTCGTTGGAGGAGCCCATGGCGAACTCGTCCATGTTCAGCTTGCCCAGCATCACCGCGCCGGCCTGCTGAAAATGCTCGACGACGGTGGCGTTGTAGGATGCGATGAAGTTATCCAGCATCCTGGAGCCGCAGCTGGTGCGGACACCTTGGGTGCAGAAGATGTCTTTCTGGGCGATGGGAACGCCGGTCAAGGGGCCCGCATCGCCTGCGGCCAGGCGCCGGTCCGCGGCCTCGGCCTGATTGAGTGCCTGCTCGCCGGTGACGGTGACGAAGGCATTGAGCGTCGGGTTGATCGCTGCAATGCGGTCCAGGTAGGTTCGCGTCAGCTCGGTGCTGCTGAAATCTTTGTTGCGCAGGCCTTTGGCCAGCTCCACGATGGTCTTGTCGTGCATCGGTAATTTCTCGGGTTCGAATGGTCGGGGCCTGCGGGCTCCGGGTTCGGAATGGGCTCGGACCTGAATACGCGAGCCGCGGACGGAATCTGGGCGGGGCTTATTCGATCACTTTGGGCACCAAATACAGGCCTGCTTCCACCAGCGGCGCATGCGCCTGGAACTGCTCGCGCTGATCCTGCTCGGTCACGCTATCGGCCCGCAGCCTCTGGGCCATATCCAGGGGATGGGCCATGGGCGGCACGTTGGAAGTATCCACGGTACTCATCTGCTCGACGAAATCCAGGATGCCTGACAGGTCGCGGGCGTAGGCATCCACCTTGTCGGCGTCGATGGCGAGCCGTCCCAGCCAGGCAATTTTGTTCACATCTGCAGCGGTTAGAGACATGCGATCCCCTTGAGGTCATTTCGATTTGGTCTGTGTGTGGCCCATCATCATGAACGCGGACAAGCCCCGCAAGCGGCCGAGAAACGCCTCTGCGCCTCCCTGCACCGCGTCCGTCGGTCGGCTCGAGGGCCGGTCCGGTGAGCGATGCGCTATCATATCCCAACTTGCCCTGATCCCCAGCACCTTGCTACATTAAAACAATTTTTCACGGACTTTTTTCACAGGATTGCGACGCTCATGTTCAAACGCCTGCGCGGTTTTTTTTCCAATGACTTGTCCATCGATCTGGGAACGGCCAACACGCTGATATACATACGGGGACAAGGCATCGTGGTGAATGAGCCGTCGGTAGTGGCCATCCGCGAAGACAAGGCGCGGGGGTCCAAGACCATCGCCGCGGTGGGCGCCGCGGCCAAGTCCATGCTGGGCAGGACGCCGGGCAACATCACCGCCATCCGCCCGCTGAAGGACGGCGTGATCGCCGATTTCACGGTCACGGAAAAGATGCTCCAGTATTTCATCCACAAGGTGCACAAGAGCAAGCTGCTGCGCCCGAGTCCCCGCGTGTTGATCTGCGTCCCCTGCGGCTCCACCCAGGTGGAGCGGCGCGCCATCAAGGAATCCGCCGCCGGCGCCGGCGCGCGTGAAGTCTACCTGATCGAGGAGCCCATGGCCGCTGCCGTGGGGGCGGGCCTGCCGGTGAACGAGGCGCGTGGCTCCATGGTCATCGACATCGGCGGCGGCACGTCGGAAGTCGCCGTCATCTCATTGAACGGCATCGTCTATTCCGCCTCGGTGCGCATCGGCGGCGACCGCCTGGATGAGGCGATCATGAACTACGTGCGCCGCAACTACGGCACCCTGATCGGCGAAGCCACGGCGGAGCGTATCAAGCACGAGATCGGCACCGCCTACCCGGGCAGCGAAGTCCGCGAGATCGAGGTCAAGGGCCGCAACCTGTCGGAAGGCATTCCGCGCAGCTTCGTGCTCAACAGCAACGAGATCCTGGAGGCCCTGCAGGAACCCCTGGCCGGCATCGTCCAGGCGGTGAAGCTGGCGCTGGAGCAGACCCCTCCGGAACTGGGCGCCGACGTGGCCGAGCGCGGCATCATCCTCACCGGTGGCGGCGCGCTGCTGAAGGACATCGACCGCCTCATCGCCGAGGAGACGGGGCTGCCGGTGCTCATCGCCGAAGACCCGCTGACCTGCGTGGCGCGGGGCGGCGGCCGGGTGCTGGAACTGCTGGACGAAAAGGGATCGGCGCCTTTTTCGCTGGAATGACGCCGCCGCTGCGTGCGGCGCACGCCTCGGCAGGGAGATAGTTCATCAAACCGATCTTTACCAAGGGACCTTCGCTCAATCTCAGGCTGCTTGCTTGTGTCCTGGCCTCCTTCGCCCTCTTGGCCGCCGAGCAACGCGGCATGCTGAATCCATTGCGCACCAGCCTTGCGGTGCTGGTGTATCCGCTGCAGCAACTGGTGAGTTCGCCGATCAACGGGTGGCGCAACTTGTCCGAAAGCTTGTCCAGTCGCGAGGAACTGCTGAAAGACAACCAGCGCCTGCATGAGGAGCAGATTCGGCTCAAATCGCAGCTGCTCAAGTTCGATTCCCTGCAACAGGAGAACATCCGCCTGCGCGGCCTGCTGGAAACCTCGTTCAAGCTGGGCGAGCAGGTGCTCATCGCCGAACTGCTGGAAGTCAACCTGGTCCCCTACGAGCACGTGGTCATGGTCAACAAGGGCAGCCGCTTCGGCATCTATCCGGGGCAGCCGGTGGTAGACGCCAGCGGCGTGGTTGGACAAGTCCTGAGAGTCACGCCCTACAACGCCCAGGTGATGCTCATCACCGATCCAAACCACGCGATTCCGGTTCAAGTAAACCGCAATGGCCTGCGCACCATCGCCCTAGGCTCCGGACAAATCGACAAACTCTACCTGCCCTATCTGACCAGCAATGCGGATATCAAGCCCGGCGACCTGCTGGTGACATCGGGCATGGGCGGGGTTTTCCCGCAAGGTTACCCCGTGGCGACCGTGACCACCCTTTCCACGCAGACCAGCCCCTTTGCCAAGGTCACGGCCGTGCCCCTGGCCAAGCTGGACCGAAGCCGCGAATTGCTGATGGTATGGAGCAAACAGGACCCGATCCCGCGCATTCCGCCGCCCGCTGAGCAGGCGCCGGAAACGCCGGCGCCCTCAGCCGCGCCGACGCCGAACCCCGCGATCCGGGGCAAGGCCCGGGGAGCGCCCCATGCCCGCCAATAATCCGATCGCCACGCTGGTCGTGGCCTTCAGCCTGATCCTGGCGATGGCCATGAGGATCGTCGCGCTCCCCCACGGGCTGTCCATCTACAATCCGGATTGGGTACTGTTGTTCCTGATCTATTGGAATCTGGCACTCCCGGACCGGGTCGGGGTGGGCACGGCCTGGTTCACGGGGCTGATCACCGATGTGCTGACCGGACGGCTGCTCGGGCAGCACGCCCTGGCCTACGCCGTGGTCGCTTATTGCTGCCTGCATCTGCACCGGCAGCTGCGGCTGTACCCCCTGTATCAGCAGGCGGTGGCTACCCTGCCGCTGCTGCTGGCGAGCCAGCTCCTGGTGCTCTGGTCGCAGAATCACAAGGGCGCCAACAGCCTCAGCCTCGCTTATTGGCTGCCATCCCTGACTGGCGCGGCCCTGTGGCCCGCCATTTTCGTGGCTCTCCGGCATGTACGGCGCAGTTTCCACATCTTCTGACCGCGCCCGGGCCAACAGCGCACACATGCCGGACATTCGGCAATGATCCAGGAATTCACCATCAAGGACCGCTTCCGCGAGCAGCGGCTATTCCTCAATCGCATCGTTGCCAGCGCCCTTTTCATCGCCGTGGCGACGGCGGCCCTGACCGTCAGGCTGATCTATCTGCAGGTGGTCGGACATGAATACTACGCCACGCTGTCGCGGGACAACCGGGTGAAAATTTCGCCCCTGCCGCCCACACGAGGCATGATCTTCGACCGTAATGGCGAGGTGCTGGCGGACAACTACCCGACCTATAGCTTGGAGCTGATCCCCGAGCAGGTGCCCGACATGGGCGCGACCCTGGCCGAGCTGAAAAAGCTGCTGAACATCACGGACGAAGAAATCGCCCGCTTCAACTCCCTGCGCACGCGCCACAAGATTTTCGAAGGCGTGCCGCTCCGCCTGCAACTGAGCGAAGAGGAAATCGCCCGTTTTGCGGTGAAAATGCCCTATTTCCCTGGCGTGGAGATCCATGCCCGGCTGTTGCGCGCCTACCCTTACGGCGAACTCACGGCGCACGTGGTGGGCTATGTGGGCCGCATCAGCGAGGCCGAACTGCAGACCCTGGACCCATCCGTCTACAGCGGTACCTTCCACATCGGCAAGAACGGGGTGGAGAAAACCTACGAGTCCCTGCTGCATGGCAAGACCGGTTACGAAGAACTGGAAACCAATGTGCAGGGACGGTCGATCAACGTCATCGGCCAGAATGAGCCGCTGTCCGGAGCTGATCTGCACCTGACACTGGATATCAAGCTGCAGAAGACCGCCTTCGATGCGCTGCAGGACTTCAACGGCTCGGTGGTAGCCATCGAGCCCGACACCGGCAATGTGCTGGTTTTGGCCAGCAAGCCCAGCTTCGATCCCAACCCCTTCGTCCAGGGCATCAAGCGCGACGCCTACGAGGCGCTGCAATCCTCGCCCAGCCGGCCGCTCTACAACCGCGCCCTGCGTGGCGTCTATCCGCCGGGCTCCACGGTTAAGCCCTTCATGGCGCTGGCCGGCCTGACCCTGGGCCAGTTCAGCCCTGGACATCATGTCTATTGTCCGGGCTTCTACCGCCTGTCCGGCTCTGAACACAAGTACCGCGACTGGCGCAAGGGCGGTCACGGCACGGTGGATATGCGCTACGCCATCGTGCAATCCTGCGATGTGTATTTCTACGACCTGGCGCAGCACCTGGGGATCGAGCGCATGCACGACTACATGACGCAGTTTGGTTTCGGGCAGAAAACCGGCATCGATCTGGACGGAGAACGCAACGGCTTGTATCCCTCCCTGGAGTGGAAAAAACGCCACCGCCGCCAACCCTGGTTTCCCGGTGAAACCTTGATCGCCGGCATCGGCCAGGGCTATGTCCAGGTTACGCCGGTGCAACTGGCGCGCGCGGTGGCCACACTGGCCAGCAAGGGCAGGGTGGTGCAGCCGCGGGTCGTTGGGACGATCAAATCTCCCACGAACGACGCCAGCCCCTATCCACGCGGTGCCGCGGAAAGGATTTCCATCGATCCGGCGCACTGGCGCACGGTGGTGGACGCCATGGTCGATGTGGTTCACAGTCAGGCCGGGACGGCCAAAGGCATCGCCCCGGGACTGAGCTATCACGTCGCCGGCAAGACCGGCACGGCACAGGTATTCACGGTGCGCCAGGATCAGGATTACAAGAAGATGCACGTGAAGGAAACCCTCAAGGACCATGCTTGGTTTATTGCCTTTGCGCCCGCCGAGGATCCGCGCATCGCCGTTGCGGTACTGGCGGAAAACGGGGGACATGGCGGCTCGGTGGCGGCGCCCATCGCCAGGGCCGTCATCGAACAGTACCTGAAAGGCAGTCCCTGATGGCGGAAGAGCCGTTCATTTCCTTCAGCAGCCACCAACAAGCCTCCCAGGGTTGGTTGCAGAAGCTTCACATCGACCTGCCCCTGCTTGGTGGCCTCATGGTGCTGGCCGGTGCCGCGTTTATCATCCTGTACAGTTCCGGCGGCCAGGACCTGGGCGTGGTGCTGCGTCAGGCGGCCCGCCTCGGGCTCGCACTCGGCGTGATGCTGGTCGTCGCCCAGATCCATCCCCGTTACCTTATTCTTTACAGCCCGGCGCTGTACCTGCTTGGAATCATGCTTTTGCTGGCCGTCATGCTGTTCGGCGAGGTGTCGCTGGGCGCCAGGCGGTGGCTGGATCTCGGCGTCATCCGCTTCCAGCCTTCGGAATTGACCAAACTCTCCACGCCGCTGATGCTGGCATGGTTCCTTGCTTCCCGGCCTACGCCGCCCCGGTTTTCGGAGGTGGCCATCGCCGGCATCCTGATTCTGCTGCCCACGGCCATGATCGCCAAGCAACCGGACCTGGGCACCGCCTTCCTCGTCGGTGTATCGGGCGCCGCCGTGCTGTTCTTTGCCGGCATCCAGTGGAGCTACATCGTCGCCATCGCCGCGCTGGGAGGCAGCCTGCTGCCGGTCATGTGGCATTTCATGCACGACTACCAACGCGATCGGGTGCTCATGTTCCTGAATCCAGAGGCGGACCCCCTGGGACGCGGCTACCACATCATCCAGTCCAAGATCGCCATCGGTTCCGGAGGGATCTATGGCAAGGGCTGGCTGCACGGAACTCAATCCCATCTGGAATTCCTGCCGGAACGCTCCACGGACTTCATATTCGCCGTGTTCGCCGAAGAGTTCGGTCTGTTGGGATGCCTGGGCTTGCTGGCCATCTACCTGTTCATCCTGGCGCGCTGCTTCTACATCGCGGTGCAGGCCCAGGACAAGTTCTGCCGCATCCTGGCCGGGGCCATGACCATCACCTTCTTCATCTACGTGTTTGTGAACACGGGCATGGTGATCGGCATCCTGCCGGTGGTCGGCGTGCCTTTGCCGCTGGTCAGCTACGGCGGAACGTCCATGGTGACCCTAATGGCCGGCTTCGGCATGCTGATGTCCATCCAGACCCACCGCAGGCTGCTGGCTTCGTGAGTCCGGCGGCGGCTTCCGCAGCATCGCTCTCCCTGCCGTTAATCGGCGCGCGTAAGACAAACTCGAACGACCACACCGGCCTCCCATGGTAGAGTCGGAACTTTTGCCAAGCGCGGACACCCCCGTGTCCACGATTCCAAAGGAGGTTTCGATGACAACACACAACCGCTGCAACACCACCATGATCGCCGGCCTGGCCACGGCGCTGCTCGCGACGGGCGCGGCCACATGCATGGCTGAAGAAGCCATCGTCATCGGTTCCTGGTGCGACGGATCCGTTGGCCCGGCGTGCGATGCGGCGTTTCGGGTGGATCTCGCCACCGGACAACGGACCCTGCTCAGCGCCTATAGCGAGGCGGATGCACAACGCGACGCCTTAGCCGGCAATGCCCAGTCGGCAGAATCACGCAACCGTGGCGGCACGTTTTGGAACGGTGTCGCCGTGTCTGCGGCTGGCACGATCTATGTCATGGCGGCAGAGCATCCCGACCCTGTACTACGGGAATCGCTCTACAGCATTGACCCGGCCACTGGCGACCGGCAGCTGCTCAGCCCATTAGCCGACCCCTCATTCGGGCCGACAATCGGCGGCCGAGGCACCTCATTTACGCGCCTTGTGGCCACGCCAGGGGGACGCCTCCTGATCCACGAAAACTCGGCGGGTGGCGTCATCATCGCCATAGACCCGATAAGCGGCAAGAGAAGCCTTTTCAGCGATCCGTCCGACTCGAATCAAGGCCCTGCATTCACCTATTTCCTGGGACTTGACCCGCAAGGCGGCCTTTTCGCCACCGAAACGGGTGTCTCGGCCAGCGCGTCCCTGCTGGAGATCAATCCCGAGACGGGGCGCCGTTCCATCGTCTCTCAGGTGCCTGCCGGGACTGTGGTTCCGAACAACGCCTTGGGGTGCGGGGCCGGCCCCGAGTTTGCGGAGGGCGGCTTGAAAGGCGCTTCCAATCTGCTCTTTTGCTCCGATCAATTCAATGTAGACCAGCTGCGTTTCAACCTCGACACGGTGAATACGGAAACCGGCGAACGCCGCCTGCTGAGCGATTTCGGTGCCACATCCCAGGGGCCTGTGCTTGGCATGCCCCGTGCCCAGGTTTGGGCCCAGGACGGCAGGCTATTGGTCCTGGACGACGGTAATGCCAACACGGCGGGATTGGGCGGCATCCAGGCCATCGATCCGGCCACCGGGGCGCGCAGCTTGCTCAGCAATTTCGCTGACACTGGACAAGGCCCCCTGATCTACTTCGCCAAATCCTTCGCCGTTGGTTTGCCTTCCAGAACCGCAACACCCGGCAAGCCTCAGGGTCCCATCGCCGCCGAGGGTCTAAGCCAGTCCGAATCCCAGGATCCGGTCTTGGTGGGCCAAAGCTATACCTACACCCTGAGCTTCACCAATAAAGGCGCCACTCAAGCCAATAAGGTCAAGCTGACCGACGTCCTGTCCGCGAAAGCCCGGCTGGAATCCGTTGTGGCCAGCCAGGGCGCCTGCAAAGGGAAAACCAAAGTGGTGTGCAAGCTGGACAGCCTCGCAGCCGGAAACACGTGGACAGTGGAGATCAAGCTCACCGCGCGCAAGCAGGGCGTCTATCGCAACAAAGTCCAGGTGACCTTTACGGCACAGGTGGCAGGCTCCAGAAAACCGAAGCGTTTTCGGGCTGTCGCCCAGGAAACCACCAACGTTCTGCGTTAACGTGGCCCATCGACCGATGCCGCCGATGCCAACTGGCGGCAAGCCTGAAGCTTCACGCTGACCCAGGGGTAGTGCCTAGCCACAGAATTCCCGAAGCAAGTGGGCACTCAACGCACTCCCTGGCCGCCTCCGGCCGGGGTGTGCGTCAAACTGGCGCTGATGCCGTCCCGGCAGGCAGGACCCGCGAACGTGGCGGTCCCAGCATGCTACAATGGCGCCGCTACCCCATCGAACGAACGATAGCGAACAGCCTGAGAGGATTGACCGGATGCGCTCATTTGTTCCCGTACTGCTCTTCACCCTGCTCACCCTTGCCCGCCCCACCCATTCCGCCGATCCGATCCAGATTCCCGCTCCCCCGGAAGTGGGAGCCAAGGCCTACCTGCTGATGGACTTCAACAGTGGCCGCGTCCTGGCGGAGAAGGATGCCGACCAGCGTCTGGAGCCGGCCAGCCTGACCAAGATCATGACCGCCTACGTGGTGTTTACTGAACTGGCCAAGGGCAATCTCAAGCTGGACGACATGGTGACCGTGAGCGAAAAGGCCTGGCGTACCGAAGGTTCGCGGATGTTCGCACAGGTGGGCGCGCAGATTCCGGTCGAGAGTCTGCTCAAAGGCATGATCGTGCAGTCGGGCAATGATGCCAGCGTGGCCCTGGCCGAGCACGTGGCGGGCGATGAGGCCGTGTTCGCGCAGATGATGAATCAAAATGCCGAACGCCTGGGGATGAAGAACACCCATTACAAGAACAGCATGGGCCTGCCCGATCCGGAGCACTACACCACAGCGCGCGACCTGGCGGTGCTGACCCGGACCATGATCGAGGAGTTTCCCGAGTATTACAAATGGCATTCCATCAAGGAGTTCCTGTACAACAACATCAAGCAGGTGAACCGTAACCGGCTGCTGTGGCGTGACCCGACCGTCGACGGAGTCAAGACCGGCCACACCTCGACCGCCGGCTTCTGCCTGGTCACCTCGGCGCTGCGCGACAACATGCGCCTGATCTCCGTGGTGCTGGGCACCAATAGCGACAACGAAAGAGCGAACGCCAATCAGGCCTTGCTCAATTACGGGTTCCGCTTCTTTGAAACACGCCCGCTTTACAAGGCCAATGAGAAGCTGGCGGAAGCGCGGGTGTGGAAGGGGGAAATCACCGAACTCCCGCTGGGCTTGACCCGCGATTTCTACGTGACCTATCCGCGCGGCCAATACCAGAACCTCAAGGCCTCCATGGAGATCGGTAATTCCGTCACCGCGCCGGTGGAAAAAGGCGCGAAGCTGGGCCAGATCAAGGTCGCCCTCAACGACCAGCCCGTGGCCGAAACCGACCTGGTCGCCATGCAAGCGGTTGGCGAAGGCGGCATTTTCCGGCGAGCCATCGATTCCGTCCGCCTGTACTTCAAATAAGACACCATGACCCAGATTGTCTACCTCAACGGCGATTTCCTTCCCATCGAGTCAGCAAAGATTTCGGTGCTCGACCGCGGCTTCCTGTTTGGTGACGGCGTGTACGAAGTCATCCCGGTCTACGGGGGCAAACCCTTTCGCCTGGCGGAACATCTGCAGCGGCTGGAGAACAGCCTGGAAGGCATACGCATGGAATCCCCCCTGGCGACCTCGGACTGGGAGGCAATCTTTGCCCGTCTGGTCGACGGCACCGAGGACCAGTCGATCTATCTGCAGGTAACCCGGGGCGCGCCGCCGAAGCGCGATCACGCATTTCCCAAGAACACGCCGCCGACCGTGTTCGCCATGTGCACGCCCATCGCGCCTATTCCAGCCTCCGGGGTCTGCGCCATTACCGTGCCGGACATACGCTGGCAGTGGTGTCACATCAAGGCGATCACGCTGTTGGCGAACGTGCTACAGCGGCAACAGGCGGTGGATGCCGGCTGCGCGGAAGCCATCCTGGTGCGCGACGGCCAGGCGATAGAAGGTGCGGCCAGCAATTTGTTCGTGGTTTCCGGCGGCACTATCGTCACCCCACCCAAGGGCAACGACATCTTGCCCGGCATCACCCGCGACCTAACCGTGGAAATTGCCCACGCAAATGGTATTCCCTGCGAGGAAAGGCCCATATCACTGAATGAACTCCGGGCCGCCAGCGAGGTCTGGGTAACCAGTTCCACCCGCGAAATCCTGCCCGTGGTCATGCTCGACCAGAGCCCCGTGGGCGACGGCGCGCCTGGGCCTGTCTGGCAGCGCATGAACAGCCTCTACCAGGAACACAAGCTGCGTCTGCGCCAGGGCCTATGACCAAGGAGAGCGGACGGCCACTGCTGGAATTTCCCTGCGAGTTTCCCATCAAAGTCTTCGGTAGCGGAAGCGAAGACTTTGCACAACGGGTGGCGGCGATCGTGCGGCGGCATGCGCCGGACCTGCCCGACACGGCGGTAGCGAGCCGTTCCAGCAAGGGTGGACGATATCTGGCGGTGACCGTGAACCTGCACGCTCGCAGCCAGGAACAGCTCGACGCCATCTACCGGGAGCTGAGTTCAAGTCCGGATATCGTCATGGTGTTATGACAACGCAAAAGCCAATCCGGTCACGCCGACCGCCAAAGGGAGGAGAACCCGCACGGTCATCTTAAGCTGCCGTTAAGCCACCTGCGCTAGACTGGCATCATTGGACACGATACCGCCGCTCAGCAGCGCCATCACCCTCAAGCCGGCCCCATGGACCAGAACACCACGCCTACCGAAGATCTGCTCAGGCAACACCTCGACGAGGTGGTCGAGCTGCTGAACAAGCAAAAGCTTGAGGAAACCATCGTACACCAGCAGTCCATGCCGAGGCAGGACCTGGTCGAAACCCTCCTGCACAAGCGCCACCAGGTGGCGCTCAAGCAAAAGCTGGACGATCTCCATGCGGCGGACGTGGCATACATCCTCGAGGCACTGCCGCTCGAACCGCGCCTGACCGTGTGGAATCTGGTCAAATCCGAGCTGGATGGCCAGATCCTGCTGGACGTTTCCGATGCGGTGCGCCAGACGCTCATTTCGGACATGGACACCGAGGAGCTGCTGACCGCCACCGAGCAGCTGGACACCGACGAGATTGCCGACCTCGCGCCGGACCTGCCCGAGGAAGTACTCCAGGAGATTCTGGAATCCCTCAATGATCAGGGCAGGGCACAGCTCGAGTCGGTCCTGGCCCATGAGGAAGATACGGTTGCCGCCCTCATGGATTTCAGCATGGTGACCATCCGCGACGACATTTCCCTGGGAGTCGTCCTGCGCTATCTGCGCCGGCGCGGCGACCTGCCGGAGCACACCGACAAGCTGTTCGTGGTGGACGAGCGCAATATTCTCAAGGGTGTTCTGCCGCTGAAGCGCTTGCTGGTCAATAGCCCGGAGTACCGCGTCAACGACGTCATGGCCAAGGAAGTGGTCAGCTTCCGCCTGCGCGACGAGGCCGGCGACGCCGCCCGCGCCTTCGAGCGTTACGATCTGCTGACCGCCCCGGTTGTAGACGATGAGGGCAAGCTTCAAGGGCGTCTGCGTGTGGACGCCATCGTCGACTACATCCGACAGCAGTCCGCCGAGGACATGCTGACTCAGGCGGGTCTGCTGGAAGAAGAAGACCTTTTCTCCGGCATCTGGAAAAGTCTCAAGAACCGCTGGTTTTGGTTGGGAATCAACCTGATCACGGCCTTTCTGAGCACCCGCGTCATCGGCTTGTTCGAAAGCACCATCGCGCATATCGTCGCCCTGGCCTCGCTGATGCCCATCGTCGCCGGCATCGGCGGCAACACAGGGACACAGACCAGCACCCTGATCGTACGTTCGCTGGCGCTCGATTTGATCAGCGGTGCCAACGTGCGCAAGCTGCTCGTCAAGGAACTCCTCATCGCCCTGCTCAACGGAACGGTCTGGGGCTCCCTGATCGGCCTGGTGGCCTATCTGATTTATCACGACGGGCAACTGGGCGTGGTCATGTCCATCGCCATGATGCTGAATCTGCTGGTGGCCGCCATGATGGGCTTGGCCATCCCGCTCCTGCGTTACCGGTTGCGGCTGGACCCCGCCGTTGGCACTAGTGTCCTGCTCACGGCGATCACCGACAGCATGGGCTTCTTCATCTTCCTGGGACTCGCTACCCTGTTCTTGCTGTAAGCCGATGCTGCTGCGCCTGCGCAATTTAGGGCTACGCGACTACGTGGACGTCTGGGATAGGATGCGGCAGTTCACGGACACACGGGAGCGTGAATCTGCGGACGAACTGTGGCTGACCGAGCACCCGCCGGTATTCACCCTTGGCCGTAACGGCGACCGCGCGCATATCCTGGCGTCCGGCGATATTCCGATAGTCCAGTCGGACCGCGGCGGGCAGGTAACCTATCATGGCCCGGGCCAACTGGTGGCCTACGCCATGTTCGACTTGCAGCGCCGCCAGATGGGGCCTCGGGGACTGGTCCGACACCTCGAAGCCGCCATCATCGGCACCCTCAGCCAATACGGCATCCGCGCCCAGGCGCGCGCCGACGCACCCGGCGTCTATGTGGACAGCAGGAAAATCGCGTCCTTGGGATTGCGTATCCGCAAGGGCTGCAGCTACCACGGCGTCAGTCTCAATGTCGATGCCGACCTGAGGCCGTTCCGGCAAATCAATCCCTGCGGTTATCAGGGACTGGAAGTCACCAGCCTGGAAGCGCTTGGCGTGCGCGTCACCCTTGCCGAAGTCGGGGTTTCGCTGACGGCCCGCATCATGCAAGAATTCGGCTACACACACATTGAACGATGAAACCATGTCTCAAGATCGGCAGAATTTCCAGGCACCCTCGCGGCTAACGCCGGAAACCCACCAGCGCAAAGCAGACAAGCTGTCGCGCATTCCGGTGAAGGTAATTCCAAGCGAAGCCCCGATCCGAAAGCCCGCTTGGATCCGGGTTCGCGCCGGCGACTCGAACGAGACGCTGCGGGTGAAGCGGCTGCTCCGCGAACAGGGCCTGCACACCGTGTGCGAGGAGGCCGCATGTCCCAACCTGGGCGAATGTTTCGGACAGGGTACGGCCACATTCATGATCATGGGCGACATCTGCACGCGGCGCTGCCCATTCTGCGACGTCGCACATGGCCGTCCCCAGCCCTTGGATTCCCTGGAGCCCGAGCGCCTGGCGCAAGCGATCGCCAAGCTGGGTTTGCGCTATGTCGTCGTCACGTCCGTGGACCGCGATGACTTGCGCGACGGCGGCGGCGCGCACTTCGCGGCGTGCATAACGGCGATTCGCCGCGAATCACCGCGAACCCGCATCGAAGTGTTGGTGCCTGACTTCCGCGGCCGGGTCGAGAAAGCCCTGGATGCGCTGGCTGCTTCGCCGCCCGACGTCTTCAATCACAATCTCGAAACGGTGCCTGCACTTTACAAACAGGCCAGGCCCGGCGCGGACTACCAGGGCTCCTTGGAACTGCTGCGGCGCTTCAAATTCCGCCATCCAGACATTCCCACCAAGTCCGGTCTGATGCTTGGATTGGGCGAAACGCGGGATCAGGTGCTGGCCACCCTCGGCGACTTGCGCGAGCACGGCTGCGACATGCTGACCCTTGGCCAATATTTGCAGCCCAGCCGGGACCACTTACCAGTGGTCGACTATGTAACGCCTGAGGAGTTCAACGACTACGCAAGACTGGCGCGCGATCTGGGATTCAGCCAGGTCGCCAGCGCGCCTCTAGTGCGCTCATCCTACCATGCGGACCAGCAAGCAGCTGGCATGATTGCCGTGGAAGGGGACGGGCGTTAGAAATGGTGTAGCGGAAAGCGAGATCCAGACACGAAAACGAAAAGAGCCCTTACGGGCTCCTTGAGTGGCACTTCTGGTCCTGGCTTAGATCGGATGTGGCAAGTATAGGATCGTTCGCTTGAGCTATTTCCGCCCTATGCTTGCCACTTCTCAGAGCCTTATTGTTTTTCTTGATCGTCGGCGAAGACCCAACGGATAAAGAATACACCAGCAGCGATGATCGCGATGGTGACAACGATACCCATGGGGGATCTCATTTTTTCAACTAAATCGAGGATGGCTCCCATTTCTTGCCCTACCTTATCTGTTTGTAAAAGGTGATCTATAAATAGAGTGCAGAATTGCTCTGACTGCTATTGCGTCGCCTATCTTACCGCGTGCGCTCCGACTGTCAAGCGAAAGTACTCGTGTGCTGGTCTTTAAAGGCTTAAGCCAAAACCACTTACGCGCACCAGGTTCAAAGACAAAAAAAGCCCGGTCCTTAAAGGACCGGGCTTTACAGAATGCTCCCCAGCAGCGGAAACCTTATCTTCTTATTTCCTGCTACGACACGTGTGTGCCGCGATATATCAGGTCGCCCCGCGCCGAGGTAGAAATGCTTAGAGGCTCGGGGAGACGGCAGCGCTCACTTTCTGCTTGTCGCCGTCAGGGGAATTGCCACAACCAACCATGGCGACAGACAGCATTGCAACGCTGATAACGCACAGAACTAGCTTCTTCATAAATTCCTCCTCATGTTGAACACTAAAAATATGCTTCTACTTGTTTGGGAGTGCTTAACAGCACGGGCTTTTTATAAATAAGATCGGAGCAAAATGCAAGAGTCGACTTGGACAGCAAGCCGCGCCGCCATCGCCATTTGACATGAGCCGCCGATCGATAGAAAATACGCAATTCTAAAAGAAATTTTGCTTCGCGGAGCTTTTCAACATGTATGCGGTAATCCAAACGGGCGGCAAGCAATACCGGGTCAAGGAAGGCGAGACCCTGAAGGTCGAGACTCTTGTCGCAGAGGCCGGTCAGCAGATTGAGTTCGACAAGGTTCTGCTGATCCAGTCCGATTCCGGGGTCAAGGTCGGTCAGCCATTCGTTGCGGGAGGCAAGGTTACCGCAACGATCAAGTCCCACGGTCGGCACAAGAAAGTCAACATCATCAAGTTCAGGCGGCGCAAGCACCACATGAAGCGCCAAGGGCACCGCCAGAATTATACCGAAATCCAGATCACTGGCATTTCGGGTTAAGCATCGGAGATTCTCATGGCTCACAAAAAAGCAGGTGGCAGTTCCCGCAACGGCCGCGACTCTGAATCCAAACGCCTCGGCATCAAGCGCTTCGGTGGCCAGACCGTGAGCGCCGGCAGCATCATCGTGCGTCAGCGGGGCACCCGTTTCCACCCTGGCGACAACGTAGGCTGCGGCAAGGATCACACCCTGTTCGCCACCGCGGACGGGCAGGTCGTGTTCCATGTCAAGGGCCCGCAGAAGCGCAAGTACGTCAGCATCGTAACCGGTTGATCGCCCGTGCCTTGAATTTGGTCTTCGGGAGCTCCACCCCAAAAGCCTCGTCCCGTGCGAGGCTTTTTTGTCACCGCACATGAAATTTGTCGACGAAGCTGAAATACGAGTCGAAGCAGGCGACGGCGGCAACGGCTGCGTCGGCTTTCGCCGGGAAAAATATGTCCCCTTGGGCGGACCAGACGGCGGTGACGGCGGTGACGGCGGCAGCGTATTTCTGGTCGCCTCCAACAACCTCAATACTCTGGTGGACTTCCGCTACAACCCTACCCATCGGGCTGAGCGCGGGCAGAACGGCTCCGGCAGCAACTGTACAGGCCGCAAGGGCGAAGACTGTCACGTCAGGGTGCCTACCGGCACTATCGTCTATGACGCCGAAACGGGAGAGAAACTCGGAGACCTGACACGCGAGGGGGAGGAACTGCTCGTCGCGCAGGGAGGCTTCCACGGCATCGGCAATGCCCGCTTCAAGAGCAGCACCAATCGCGCGCCGCAGCAAGCCACCAAGGGCACACCCGGAGAAAAGCGCTACCTGAAACTGGAATTGAAGCTGATCGCAGACGTGGGCTTGCTCGGTATGCCCAATGCAGGCAAGTCCAGCCTGATCCGCGCCGTTTCTTCCGCCCGGCCCAAGGTCGCCGATTACCCGTTCACCACCCTCCATCCCAACCTGGGCGTGGTGCGCGTGGATGACCAGCGCAGCTTTGTCATGGCGGACATCCCGGGCCTGATCGAGGGCGCCGCCGATGGCGCTGGTCTCGGCATGCAATTCCTCAAGCACCTCGCGCGCACCCGTTTGCTGCTGCATGTCCTCGATGTAGTGCCCTACGAAAGCGAAGAGCAGCCTTGCGAGGCGGCGCGCAAAATCATCCATGAACTCACGCAGTGGGACGAACAGTTGGAAGAAAAGCCGCGTTGGCTCGTACTGAATAAAGTCGACCAACTCCCCGCTGAGCTGGTCGATGTCCATTGCCAGACGATCGTCGACGAACTGGGTTGGCAGGGACCGGTTTTTCGCATCTCGGCCCTGCGGGGTGATGGCCTTAAGCCATTGATGTTTCAAGTTATGGACTTTCTCACCCAAGCATCCCATGACCCTGAGGAGTGATTTCAAGCGACCACGCCGTGTCATCGTCAAGATCGGCAGCGCCTTGCTGACTGGTGGCGGCCGAGGTCTCGACAAACCTGCCATCGCCGCCTGGGTCCAGCAGATCGCCGAACTGCGTAAACAAGGGATTGAGGTCGTTCTCGTCTCGTCCGGTTCGGTCGCCGAGGGCATGAGCCGGCTGGGCTGGAAGGTCCGACCCAAAGCGCTGCACCAGTTGCAGGCCGCTGCGTCAGTGGGACAGATGGGGCTGGTGCAAACCTACGAATCCCTATTCCAGGGCCACGGTCTGCACACCGCGCAGATTCTATTGACCCACGAAGACCTGTCCGACCGGCAGCGCTACCTCAATGCGCGCAGCACGCTGAACACGCTGCTGGAACTAGGCGTCATTCCGATCATCAACGAGAACGACACGGTCGCCACCGATGAAATCCGCTTCGGCGACAACGACACGCTCGCAGCCCTGGTCGCAAATTCCATCGAAGCCGACCTGCTCATTATCCTAACGGACCAGTCAGGCCTCTATGAGCGCGACCCGACGGTGGACCCCACTGCCAGACTGGTCGGGCAGGCCAGCATCAATGATCCCCGTCTGGCCGAGATGGTCGGCGAGAGCCGCAGTGGACTGGGACGCGGAGGCATGATCACCAAGCTCAGAGCAGCACGGTTAGCGGCTCGTTCCGGCGCCGGAACCTTGATTGCCTGCGGTCGGGAGGAGTCGGTGATTATGCGGCTGGCAGCAGGGGAAAGTGTCGGTACCTATCTGACGCCGGACACCGACGCGCTCATCGCACGCAAGCGCTGGATGGCCGGCCAACTCAAGCTAAAAGGCTCACTGTTTCTGGATGACGGGGCAGTTAGGGTGCTCCGGGAGTCTGGCAAGAGCCTTCTGCCCATCGGCGTCACCGGGATTAGCGGCCAATTCCGTCGCGGCGATCTGGTCGCTTGCCTGGACCGGTCAGGCAAGGAGATCGCGCGTGGCCTGGTGAACTACGACTCGGAGGAAACTCGGCGAATCAAAGGGGTTCCCAGCACCCGAATTGAGGAGCTAATCGGATACGTGGACGAGGAAGAGCTCATACACCGAGACAATTTGGTGCTGAGCTGAACTGGAGCCGCAAAGCCCCCTGAGCCGGACCCATCCCGCCCGGCTCAGGGAAACCTTTAGAATTACGCGGATTTCAGCGACAGCGCCTTGATGCGGGCACTGAGCCTGCTCTTGCTGCGCGCGGCCTTATTGCGGTGAATCAAACCCTTATTGACGGAAGAATCGATCACCGGCACGGCCTCGCGGAACGCGGCCTGTGCTTTGTCGATATCCCCGCCTGCAACGGCGAGCAGAACCTTCTTGATGAAAGTGCGCAGCCGACTGCGCGCTGCGGCGTTGTGCGCGCGGTTCTTTTCTGCCTGGCGGGCACGTTTTTTTGCTGAAGCGATGTTGGCCAAGATAAAACCCCTGAACGACGAATTCGATTTTGAGCTCTGTATTTTCGTCCATTCGGCTGGACATTGTCAACCACACGCCCGATGCGCCTATGCGCAACCCTGCCGGCACTTTATACTAAGCGCTTTTTCAACAACGGGGTGAGGAACTGAGCGGGCATCTCATGCGGTCGACGGCCATCGTCGGCACGATGACCTTGATCTCGCGACTCCTGGGCTTCGTCAGGGACATTCTGATCGCCCGCTATTTTGGAGCCGATGCGGCTACCGACGCGTTTTTCGTTGCCTTCAGGATCCCGAATTTTCTTCGCCGACTGTTTGCCGAGGGCTCCTTCGCCCAAGCCTTCGTTCCGGCTTTCAGCGCCGGCGCACCGGCCATTCGGAATCTCCTGGCTCCGCTGTCAGGGACGCTTGCACTGTTGTTGTTTATGGTCAGCCTCGCCGGCTCGTTCGCTGCACCCTTGCTGATCTTGGCATTCGCTCCCGGCTTTCAAGCCAGTGCCGAAACCTGGGACCTGAGTGCCGACATGCTGCGCATCACCTTTCCCTACCTGTTTTTTGTGGTGTTGACAGCCATGGCAGCCGCTGCGTTGAACTGCGTCGGCCGTTTCGCCATTCCTGCGATAACCCCGGCCCTGCTGAATCTGACCATGATCGGCATGACTCTTTGGCTGGCGCCGCGTCTGGAGGAGCCCATCACGGCACTGGCCTGGGGTGTGCTTGCGGCAGGCCTGCTGCAACTGCTTTTGCAGTCTTTCGCCCTGAAGCAGGCCGGACTTTTGGCGGCCCCTCGCTGCGATTTCAAGAACCGGAGCGTCGTGCGGGTCCTGAAGTCCATGGGGCCAGCCATCCTCGGGGTTTCTGCAACCCAGGTGAATCTCCTGATCGACACACTCACCGCATCCTTTTTGGCCTCCGGCAGCGTCTCCTGGCTTTACTACTCGGACCGCCTGGTGGAATTTCCCTTGGGCCTGCTCGGTGTCGCATTGGGAACCGCCATTCTTCCGCACTTGTCGGGCACCCACGCGCGCAGGGACCCCGCCGCCTTCTCGCACGCTTTGGACTGGGGCTTGCGATGGGTGCTGCTAATCGCCTTGCCCGCCACAGCAGGATTGGTTTTTCTAGCTCCCGCCCTCGTCTCGACCTTGTTCCAGTTTGACCGATTCAGCGCCGACGATGTGACCATGGCCAGCCGCAGCCTTGCTTGTTTCGCCTTGGGATTGCCCGGATTCGTCGCAGTGAAGGTCCTGACGCCAGGGTTCAGTGCGCGCCACGATCTAAAAACCCCTCTCCGCCTTGGTCTGCACTCCATGGCAGGCAACGCGGCCCTTGGCGTCGTTCTCGGAATCGTCCTCGCTCCAGAAGGCTGGGGCCACGCCGGTCTGGCCCTGGCAACGGCACTGGCAGCGCTGTGGAACGCTGCGGCCCTGGTTACAAAATTGCTTGAATCGCGTATCTACCGCCCTCAGGCTGGCTGGCCCTGGTTCCTGACACGCGTTCTCGGATCAACGCTCGTCATGTCAATGCTTTTGGCGTTCAATGTGCGGGAAATGCCCTGGCAGCACTGGCAGCATTTTGAGCGCGCACTGCACCTTGGCCTTTGGATCGGCGCCGGCACTTTGGCCTACTTTGCCACGCTTTGGCTGAGCGGCCTGCGTGCGCCGCATTTGTCATTGCAGGCCGCGGGTTGAGCAAGTCCATGTCCGAGAGTGGTCAACTTCGCCTGGTTCGGGGACTTCAATGCCCTCCATGCGCCAGCGGCTGCGTCGCCACCATCGGCAATTTTGATGGCGTGCATCTTGGACACCGCGCCGTCATTGAAAATCTGGCCGAACAGGGAAAGCGCCTGGGCATCCCGGTGGTCGTGGTGCTGTTCGAACCCCAGCCACGCGAATATTTTCAGCGCGAACAGGCGCCGTCCCGCCTCACGCGGCTCCGGGAAAAACTGCGTGCCTTGTCGGAGCTGCCAGTCGATTGGGTTCTGCTGCTGCACTTCGACGCCCGGCTGGGCGACCTCCCCGCCGAGCAGTTCATTGAAAAGGTTCTGGTGGAACGGTTACGGGTGCGCTACCTGGTGGTGGGAGACGACTTCCGCTTCGGCCGCCACCGCCTCGGCAATTTTGAATTGCTCCAGGAGTTTGGCCGCCGCGCCGGCTATGAAGTTGCCGACACCGTTTCGGTACAGGTCGACGGTCAACGCGTCAGCAGCACCTTGATCCGGGAGGCATTGGCCGACGGGAACCTTGACCTCGCGCGCCGCCTGCTGGGGCGCCCCTATTCCATTTGCGGCCGCATACGGGCAGGCGCCCGCCTAGGCCGGCAAATCGGTTTTCCCACCGCCAACATAGCGTTACAGCGCAAAAAGTCTCCGTTGCAAGGGGTGTTTGCCGTTACAATGAGTGGAATAAATGGCCGCCAGCTTACCGGCGTGGCCAACGTCGGCGCGCGTCCCACGGTGCGAGGCGATGCGGTCATCCAGTTGGAAACCCACTTGTTCGACTTCGCCGGCGACCTCTATGGCCGCCTTGCGGAGGTTCATTTTCACCAGAAACTTCGCGATGAGCGCCGTTTCGAGTCGGTCGACGCCCTGGCCGCGCAGATCGCCCGGGACGCCCAGGCGGCGCGGGATTATTTTGCAAATCTTGACCCGATGAGTGTCAGTTGAATCATGAGCACGGATTACAAAGCAACGCTGAATCTTCCCACCACGGATTTCCCCATGAAGGGAAACCTGTCGCAGCGCGAGCCGGAACAATTGCAGCAGTGGCAGCATAGCGATCTCTATCGCAAGATTCGCGAGTCCTTTGTCGGGCGTCCCCAATTCATCCTACATGACGGCCCGCCCTACGCGAACGGAGAAATCCATATCGGTCACGCGGTCAACAAGGTGCTCAAGGACATCATCATCAAGGCCAAGGGTCTGGCTGGCTTCGATGCGCCATATGTACCGGGCTGGGATTGCCATGGTCTGCCCATCGAGCTGATGGTGGAGAAGAAGATCGGCAAAGCCGGCGTCAAAGTTAATCCGGCGGAGTTCCGCGCCGCCTGTCGTACCTATGCCGCAGAACAGGTCGAGTTGCAAAAACAGGAGTTCATTCGTCTAGGCGTATTCGGCGAGTGGGACAATCCGTACCTGAGCATGGATTTCCGCTTCGAGGCGGACATCATCCGGGCGCTGGGAAAGATTTGCGCCAACGGTCACCTGATCAAGGGAGCCAAGCCCGTGCATTGGTGCACGGATTGTGGCTCGGCCCTGGCCGAAGCAGAGGTGGAATACGAGAACAAGCGCTCCCTGGCCATTGACGTACGCTTCAAGGTCCTCGATCCTGCGGCCGTTCTGCGCCAGTGCCACTCGGTTCCGGGACACGAAGGCGATGGGCCCTTGTCCGTGGTCATCTGGACCACCACCCCGTGGACGCTCCCGGCCAACCAAGCGGTTGCGCTCAACGCCGAGTTGGATTACGCGGTGGCATTGCTGGAAGACACGGGCGAGCGGCTGATCCTGGCCGACGCGCTACTTAAAGATACCATGCACCGCCTTGGGGTGGAGAACTACCGGGTCTTGGCTTACTGCAAAGGCGCAGCCCTGGAGGGCCTCATGCTCAAGCACCCATTCCTCGAGCGGGAGGTGCCGATCATCCTCGGCGAGCATGTGACCCTGGAGGCGGGCACGGGTGCTGTCCACACCGCGCCGGGCCACGGCCAAGAAGACTACGCGGTGGGATTGCGTTATGACCTTCCGGTGGACAACCCCGTCGGCGATGACGGTGTGTTCCTGCCTGGAACGCCATTTTTCGCGGGACAGCATGTGATCACCGCCAACCCGCAGGTCGTGGAAGTACTCAAGGATCATGGCGGACTGCTGCACCAGACCAGTATCGAGCACAGTTACCCGCACTGCTGGCGGCACAAGACGCCGGTGATCTTTCGGGCGACGCCGCAGTGGTTCATCGCCATGGACAAGAAGGACTTACGCCGGGACGCCCTTGACGCTATTTCGGAAGTCCAATGGATACCGGACTGGGGTCAGGCGCGCATCGAAGGCATGGTCGCCAACCGGCCGGACTGGTGTGTCTCCAGGCAGCGCAATTGGGGCGTACCCATTGCCTTGTTCCTGCACAAGCAGACGGGGGAAATTCACCCCAACACCCTTGAGCTCATCGAGCAAGTGGCGCAACGCGTAGAGCAGCGCGGCATCGATGCCTGGTTTGAATTGGACGCCAGAGAGCTGCTGGGGGAGGAAGCCGAACAATACGGCAAGATGAACGACACGCTGGACGTCTGGTTCGATTCCGGCGTCACCCACTATTGCGTGCTAAATCGCCGCGAGAACCTGCACTGTCCCGCCGACCTGTATCTGGAAGGCTCGGACCAGCACCGAGGCTGGTTCCAATCCTCGCTGCTGGCGGCGGTTGCGATCAATGATACCGCGCCCTACCGTGCCGTGCTGACCCACGGCTTCACCGTGGATGCGCAGGGCAAAAAAATGTCCAAATCCAAGGGCAATGTAGTCGCGCCGCAGAAGGTCATGAAGACCCTGGGTGCTGACGTCCTTAGGCTTTGGGTAGCCGCCACTGACTACCGCGCCGAGATGAGTGTTTCCGACGAAATCCTCAAGCGGACTTCTGACGTTTACCGCCGGCTACGCAATACCGCGCGATACCTGCTCGCCAATCTCAACGACTTTGACCCGGCCAGGGACCTGATTTCGGCCGACTCCATGTTGCCCCTGGACCAGTGGGCGGTCGGCCGAGCCTGGGAACTTCAACAGGAAGTGATCGCGGCCTACGACAGCTATCAGTTTCATCTGGTCTACCAGAAAGTGCATCACTTCTGCTCCGTTGACCTGGGCAGCTTCTACCTGGATGTGACCAAGGACCGTCAGTACACCTGCAAGGGCGACAGCCTGCCGCGGCGCTCGGCGCAGACCGCCATGTACCACATCGCCGAGGCACTGGTGCGCTGGCTCGCTCCCATCACCAGTTTCACCGCGGACGAGATCTGGCGTTATCTTCCCGGCGAGCGCATGGACTCGGTCTTTCTCGCCACATGGTACGAAGGACTGTTCCCACTCTCCGACGAAGCCCCCATGAACCGTGCCTTCTGGGACTTTGTGCTTTCCGTGCGCGAGGCGGTCAGCAAGGAACTTGAGGTACTGCGGGTGCGCGACGAGATTGGCTCGTCTCTGGATGCTGAGGTGGAACTTCACTGCGCCCCGGACGTACTAGAACGACTCAAACCACTGCAAGACGAACTGCGCTTTGTGTTTATCACTTCCTATGCGCGCGCTTTGCCAGCCGACAACAGCGTCGCCACCTTGCCCACTGCCATCGACGGCTTGGAACTGCGCGTGGTCGCCTGTGACAAGCCCAAGTGCGTGCGTTGCTGGCATCACCGCGAGGATGTAGGGAGCCAACTCGGTCACCCGGAGTTGTGCGGCCGCTGCGTAGAAAACGTGGACGGTCCCGGCGAAACACGCCGCTATGTCTGAGGTGTCGCGATGCTGAAATGGCTGTGGCTTTCCGGCTTGGTGGTGCTGCTGGACCAGATCAGCAAGCGCGTCGTGGATGCATCCATGCAACTGCATGAAACCATCGAACTGATCCCTTGCTTTCAGTTGACCTACCTGCGCAACCAAGGCGCAGCCTTCAGTTTTCTGAGTGAGGCCGGTGGCTGGCAACGCTGGTTCTTCATCACGCTGGCCCTAGTTGCGAGTGTGGCCATTTCGATCTGGCTGAAACGATTGCCCAAGGATCGCCGATTCGAGGCCTGCGCCTGGGCGCTGGTTCTTGGTGGCGCCATCGGGAATCTCATCGACCGGATTTTGTATGGCTACGTCATCGACTTTTTCGACGCCTACTATGCAAACTGGCACTGGCCAGCGTTTAACATCGCCGATTCGGCCATCACGGTAGGGGTCGGCATGCTGCTGATCGATGCTGTCATGGCCGCACGCACCGCCGACACTGACACGGTGAGTTAGGTCAGGATACGTGCCAGCCAACGGCCCGCCAGGCCTTGACGTCCGGACCGAAAACTTAGACATTGGACGTTTGGGGCCTCAGGCGAAGTGCCTGCATGCCTCTGAAAAGCAATCCTCCCCATGTAAGATCGGTTAGCACCATGCCATTCAGTCTCCGTCCATTACTCGCTTTCCCTTTCGTCATGACCTTTTCGGTCGCGCTTCACGCAGCCGAGGTCGGACAACCGGCACCGCATTGTCATCTAGCAACGCTGGATGGGAAATCAGTGCATAATTTGCCGCAGTACCGAGGCAAGGTGGTCTATGTCGATTTCTGGGCGTCGTGGTGTGGACCTTGTGCCCAATCATTCCCTTTTATGAGCAAGCTGCATCAGGATTTGTCAGGTCGTGGCCTTCAGGTACTCGGAGTGAACCTCGATGAGGATCCGGAGGAAGCTAAGGCTTTTCTGAGCGCGCATCCCGCCCATTTCACCGTGGTCGCAGACAATGGCGGTCAGTGTCCAATGGATTTCGGCGTTCATGCCATGCCGTCGACCTACGTGATCGATCGCAAGGGCGTCATACGGGGAGTTCATCTGGGTTTCCGACCCGGCGAAGCGGAGAAGACTCGCCAGCTGATTGAAAAGTTGCTGGCCGAACCAGCCTCCTAGTCGAAAACGACCTCCCATGAAATCGTCTATCGGACGATGATTGGCCGCCGCAAGTTGCCCACGTTATTGAATCCGATTGGGAGCGACAAGTCCGTGAAACCACTGTTCCTGCTGCTCAGCGTGCTCGTCAGCGCCAGCGTATATGCCGAAGTGCGCGAGCAGACCGTCGACTACCAGGCCGGCGACACCCACATGAAGGCCTATCTGGCCTGGGATGCTAGTAAGGGAGACAAGCAGCCGGGCATACTCGTGGTTCATGAGTGGTGGGGCTTGAACCAGTACGCCAAAACAAGAGCCCGCATGCTGGCCGAGTTGGGGTACACGGCACTGGCGGTCGATATGTATGGGGATGGCAAGACAACGGAACATCCCAAGGAGGCTGCGGCCTTCATGAACAGCGTTGCGGAACATGCGGACGTTGCGCGGGAACGCTTTCTTGCCGCCAAGACACTGTTACAGAAGCAGCCCTCGGTAGACCCGGATGCGATAGCCGCCATAGGTTATTGTTTCGGCGGCGCCACGGTTCTGGACATGGCGCGCCAGGGCGTAGACCTCAAAGCCGTGGTCAGCTTTCATGGCAGCCTGAACACATCAGTCCCAGCCAAGAAGGGTCAGATCAAGTCCCGGATTCTTGTACTCAGCGGTGCCGAGGACAGTTTCATAACACCGCAGAGCATAGATGCTTTCAAGCAGGAAATGGGGAATGCCGGCGGACATTATGAATTCGTTAGCTATCCAGGCGCCAAGCACAGCTTCACCAATCCAGACGCCGACCATTACGGAAAGGCTAACGGTCTTCCTCTGGCATACAACGCCGAGGCGGATCAAAAATCGTGGCAGGCGATGCGTGCATTACTTCTTGCTAGCTTTGGGCGTTGAGCATCACAAGATTTCGGCAACCACCATACCAAGACCATAAGAAAGCAGGACAGCAACCGGCACAGCCATTACGAAAAGTGCGATGACGACAGCGGACTTATTCAATAGATCGAGCCCCTTCCACCATATAAGCGCCCTGTCTCTTTCCCGATCCAACATCAGCCGCAAATGTGCGTGATGATGGCGCCACCAGACTTCCCCATCCGCTCTGACATGACTCCCCCATCGAGCCAGCTTGCGGAGTCCAAACAGGGCAGAGAGCAGCAGAATCACCGCGCCGGTATAGGCTGTCGCCATCTGCGCGTGATAAAGGTCCAGACCAAAGCGGGCCTGGAAAAAACTTTCCATTTGCTCCGCGATGTACTCACAAAGGAAAGTTGCTCCCTCTGTAAGCAGATTCCAGATTAGGTCCGCACCTAAAACCACCGACAGCAGGAACACTCCGAGAACAGACCAAAACCTCGGGCCGTGCGCGGACGCGCCGCCCCATGGCTGGTTTCTGCCGTCGTGCATTCCATCGGGAAATTTGAACATCATTCTCAGGCTCCTGTTTGGCTGATGGACTCAGTCAAGCAAAGGCGTGGCCGCCAGCTATCGGCGGCAGTTCATGCCTTTAAGCCTCATTTGTGACAGTACAAAATCACGAGAGTTCCTCAAGCGCCGTTTTCGTCACCTCCGCGCGCGAGTTTCAAGCGACACGCCTGTCCTCCTGGCATGCCGCTGATAGTGATAGAGGGGCGGCCGTTCAGAAGCTCCGGCTGTCAGCGATCAGCTTTTCAACGATGGGCCGGAAAATGATTTCGATGGCCAGTCCGGTCTTGCCTCCGGGAATGACGATCGTGTTGTAGCGCGACATGAAGGAGCCGTGCAGCATGGCCAGCAGGTATTTGAAGTCGATATCGAATTTGCGTGGATCACGGAAGCGGATGATCACGAAACTTTCATCCGCCGTTGGGATGTCACGGGAGATGAAAGGATTGGACGTGTCCACCGTCGGCACCCGCTGGAAGTTGATGTCCGTATGGGTGAACTGCGGGGTGATGACTTTCACATAGTCGAACATGCGCCTTAGGATCACTTCCGTCACGTCCTCCGCCTTATAGCCCCGTTCTGCGGTATCGCGGTGGATCTTTTGAATCCACTCCAGATTCACGATGGGAACTACGCCGATAAGGAGATCCGTGTACCGTGCCACGTCGACCGTGTCCGTTCTTACTCCTCCATGTAGCCCTTCATAGAAAAGCAGGTCCGTACCCTTGGGAATTTCTTCCCAGGGCGTGAAGGTGCCCGACTTGTAGCCTCCGAGTTCGGCACCCTCGGCGTCGCTGTGGACATAGTAGCGGCGCTTCGCGGTACCCGTCTCTCCGTACTGCTTGAACGTGTTCGCCAATTCATCCAGCAGGTTGGCCCCCAGGGAAAAATGGCTGAAATGTCGCCCTTCCTGATTCGCCTTGTTGATCTGCTCCGCCATCGCGACGCGGTCGTACCGATGGAAACTGTCCCCCTCGAGGACCAACGGCCGCACCTGCAGCCTGAAAAAAATGTGCTCGAAGGCGTGCTTGACGGTGGTGGTTCCAGCCCCTGAGGAACCGGTAATGGCTATGACGGGGTGCATTTTCGACATGCCTGACTCCTTGTTGTAGTTATGTTTGCTCTATGCTGGAGATCTGACCGGCCCCAGGCTTTTTTGGCCCTTCCTTATAGATAAATCATCCGCTTCTCTGCCGCGGCTTGCACCGCCGCATTGATGACCCTGCAGTTGGATTTTGCGTCTTGCAGTGACAGCGCCGGAGCCGAACCTGACAACGCGCACTGGCTGAAGTGCTCGATCTCGAGGCGAAAATGGTCAGCAACTGGAAGACGCTCCTCGCATTGACGCCCGTCCTCGGTCCACCAGGAAATCACCGGCACATCGCCCGGCAGTTGCCAAACGACATGACATTTGACACCGCCCTGGGTGCCAATGACTTCGTATTCGCAGCGCCGCGCCCTCTCAAAACTGAAGTCGAATTGTGCATAGCGACCATCTCCGTAGTCGAGCACACCAGCGCTGCTGACATCGGCACCACTGTCCACGTACTTTGCCATCGCGTTCGCACAGAGGGGGTCGTGCTCAAAAAACATCCTTAACGCGTGGATGGCATAGCAACCAATGTCCCACATGGCGCCACCGCCGTTGGCGACCGACTGCGCCAGCCGGTACACGCGGGCCGGTCGCATCATGAACGAGAAACTGGCCTTTACAGTCCGGATCTCGCCCAGAATTCCTGACCGAATCAACTCTAGAACGCGCGCGTGCTGCGGATGGAAACGGTACATAAAACCTTCCATGACCGTCACTCCGTGTTTGCTGGCCTCTGCCTCGATGGCGTCAATGTCTCCCACGTTGAGAGCCATGGGCTTCTCGCAGAGAACATGCTTGCCGTGGCGAATCGCATTGACAGTCCATTCGGCATGCTCGTGATTTGCCAGCGGCAGATAGACGGCCTGCACCTGCTCGTCTTCGAGTAGCGGTTCCAGACTGTCATAGGTCTTCACGCCGGAACAAGCCGGGGCATAGCGCCGAACGGTTTCCTCCGCAGCGCCCGGGCGCCTGCTGGCACAGGCGACTAACTGCGCGTTGCTCGCCGAGGCAATGGCGGGCATCAAACGTTCATTGACGCGCGCAGCGCCTAGGATGCCCCATCGAAGTTTGATCTGGTCGTTCATAACATGGCCTTTTTCGTGGTGGGGCACCATCATAGTCGCTGTGATAAAAATTTGTCATCCCGCCTCGCGCGGGTGAGTTTTTCTGGCATTTTGACTTCGCCGCGCGCTTCAGCCATGCTGGCGCTTCACACTGAACTCTGCTCAGGAGCACACTCATGACCATCCAAGCCGGCGAACGTCTGCCCGAAGGCACGCTCTACGAATCGACGGATATTGATTCCGCCACCGGTTGCCCTACCAAGCCACAAGCGCTGTCGGTCGCGGACCTGACGAAAGGAAAAAGAATTGTAGTGTTCGGCGTTCCCGGCGCATTTACGCCGACCTGCTCCGCGCAGCATCTGCCGGGGTATATAGCTGCCGCCGAACAATTCAAGTCAAAGGGAGTCGATGAGATCTGGTGCATGTCAGTCAATGACGGCTTTGTCATGGCTGCGTGGGGCCAGAGCAATCATGTTGGCGGCAAAGTTCGGATGATGGCGGATGGGAGCGCGGAGTACACGGCTCGGCTGGGACTGGAATTCGACCTATCAGCCAAAGGTTTCGGGTTGCGTTGTCAGCGCTTCGCCATGATCGTTGACGATGGCGTCGTCAAGGACATTACCGTCGAGGCGGCCGGCAAACTGGAACTCTCCACCGCCGAGGCCATGCTGGAAAAACTCTGATCAGCCATAAGGTAAGCCGGAGCGCGCTGCGGTTAAGGCGACCGCTGATGACTTTGACGCTAGCCAAGGCGATTCAGTTTTCGTCAAAATTGATCTGGATTGATACCGGCCTGTTGCCCTGATTCATGAATATTACCTTGCGCCAGCTCAAAGTGTTCGAACGCGTTGCGCACCGTCTCAGCTTTACCCGGGCAGCCGAAGAGCTTTTTCTCACACAACCGGCTGTCTCGATGCAGATCAAACAGTTCGAGGAAACGGTCGGTCTGCCACTGTTCGAGCGGTTGGGCAAGAAGATCTACCTAACGCGTGCTGGGGATGAACTCTACCGCCTTAGCAAAACCATTTCCCAGCAATTGGAAGAGGCGGAACAGCTCATCGAGGAGCTAAAGGGCACTGATGGCGGGAAGTTGGCAGTATCGGTAGCTAGCACCGTGCATTATTTTGCCATTCGGTTGTTGGCTGACTTTGTCCGTCGGTATCCCAAGGTAAAGGTCAGTTTCAAGGTGACTAATCGACGCGGGCTACTGCAACAGTTGGATGACAATGAGGCGGACATTGTTCTCATGGGTCAGCCGCCACAGGAGTTGGATCTCGTCGCCGAGCCCTTCATGGATAACCCGCTGGTAGTTATCGCGCCAGGAGCTCATCCTCTAGCGAGGACAAAGAGCATCAGTCCGGCCCAGCTCAAGCATGAAACGTTCCTGATGCGCGAACAGGGTTCCGGTACCCGCAGCTCTGTGGAACGATTCTTCTCTGAGCACGGTTTCAACATTTCTGGAAGCATGGAGATGAATACCAACACCGCCATTAAGCAGGGAGTGGAGGTTGGGCTCGGGTTGGGCGTGGTATCACTGCATACGGTGGAGCGGGAGCTTGAAGACGGGCGCTTGGTGGTGCTAGATGTTGAGTCCTTCCCCATCATGCGAAAGTGGTTCATGGTCTACCGGGATGGCAAGCGACTCTCCGTTGTCGCCAAGGCCTTTGAGGAGTTTGTCCGTGCCGAAGCCAAACGCTATGTCAGCAGCGCGGGGCCACAATGACTAATGGCAGGCGTAATTCCGGCGGGCTCGTCTATTCGACCGCGCAAGGCCGGATGTGTCCGGGCTGTTCCCAACCGATCGCCAAGTGTATTTGTCGTCAGGTAAACCTTAAGCCAAGTTCAGACGGATACGCCCGCATCCGGCTGGAGACGAAGGGTCGCAAAGGTAAAGGCGTTACGGTCATATCAGGTCTCCCGCTGGATTCCGATGAATTTCTCGCGTTTGGCAAAGAACTTAAACAACGCTGCGGTAGCGGGGGTACCGTCAAGGATGGTCAGATTGAGGTGCAGGGTGATCACCGTGAACTGATTGCGGGGGAACTCACCAAGCGGGGCTGGAAATTCAAGTTCTCGGGTTGATGAGAACCGGATTAGATTCTACCCTGTTGCAGCATAATCCGTTTGGAATCCAAGATGCCAAGACCCGTAACGCCCTTGCTTGCCGCCGATGCCATCATCGAACTCGCGGACCGACCGGGACGCCCGATTGTTTTGATCGAACGCGCCTTTCCTCCCTTGGGGTGGGCCATTCCCGGGGGATTCGTGGATGTTGGCGAAACGGTAGAGCAGGCTGCCGTTCGAGAGGCTCACGAAGAAGTCTGTCTCAGGGTAATACTGGTTGCGCTGCTTGGCCTGTATTCAAACCCAGCACGCGATCCGCGGGGCCACACGGTTACGGCGGTTTATGTGGCGAGAGCGGAAGGGACCCCAACTGCAGCGGACGATGCACGAAACTGCCAGGTCTTTGAGATTGACGCGATTCCATCTTCCCTGGCGTTCGATCATGCGCTGGTTTTGCAAGACTATCTGCGCTTCAGGTCAGAAGGCAGTGTAGCGCCGCTGCGCTAACCGGTCTCGGGAAGTGACGGGGTATCTCTATCACTCGGTCAGCATTTCGATTGTACCCGTCACATTGATCTGTACCTTTCTCTCGCTGGGTTCCACGGTCGGCCCTTCAGCCATCGCCATCGGTCGGGCAGCCATCATACCTGGGTGGACCGGCATTGCATTATTTGTGATTTGCAAGGCTACGATCCGGTAACGAGCTCGGCCTAGACCGTGCGTGACTCTCTCGGCGCGTTGTTGGTAAGACGCGAGTGCCTGCTCGATGAGCGCATCCTCGGCCCGCTTCATGGATTCTGGCGTCACGCCGTAATTGATTCCATCAAGGTTCAGATTCTGCTGCAGATCGCCCAGAAGGCCGCTGAGTTTGGGGAGATTGGAAGACTCCAAGCGGATGGACTGGCGGACTCTCCAGCCTACTAATCGATCATCTTGGTAAAGCGGCGTCGTCTGGTAATCCGCTGTCTCGACTTTGATGTCAGGTATCTGCTTTATCTGCTTTACCGACTGCGTTACCGCCTTGTTGACTTGATCGGCTATGGTCTCAGCATTTTCTCCTTCCATTTGCCTGGATAGATAGGCGACGACTGTGTCCGTTGCGACACTTGAACTTGCTACAACGGAAAATTCCACGCGATCATAGGTCCTTATAGGGTCTTCTGCCAGGGCGCAAGCTGGCAGGCTGGTAGCCATCAACCATAAAGCCATCTGCCGATTGCTGCTCAACATGAGTGAGGCACTCCTAAGATTACACTGAATGAATGGTACAGCAGCTAGGCCTGATTTCATTTGGTCTGACTGCGCGATTCAAGACGGTTGGGTTGGCTCTGTCACTGCAAGTCGGTCCAGAACAAGAAACCGGTATGTAAACGAAACGCTGTTGTCGCCATCGATGATTTCGCTGGCAGTCTCATTCCAGTGGGATGATTCGATCACGGGAAAGAAGGTATCGCCTTCAAATTCAGCGTCTATATGGGTGAGGTAAATCCGGTCAGCCCTGGGTAACAATGCTTGGTAAAGGCAACTGCCTCCGATCACCATCAGTTCGTCGGCCCAACCTGCAACCGCGAAGGCCTGGTCGATATCATGGACGACTTCGCAGTCATTTGCGCGATAGTCCGCCCTGCTGCTCAATACAATATTTTTTCGGCCCGGTAGCGCACGTCCAATAGACTCATGCGTCTTGCGCCCCATCAGGATGGGCTTTCCCATGGTGAGGGTCTTGAACCGACGCAGGTCAGCTGACAAGTGCCACGGTAGGCCATTGTTGACACCGATGACGCGGTTCGCCGACATGGCGACAATCAGCGATATCTTCATACAGCAACGGGCGCTTTTATGTGAGGATGTGCCAGGTAATCCTCAATGAGAAAGTCCTCAAACCGATAGTCGAAAAGGCTAGGAGGCTGTCGGGTGATCCGCAGCTTCGGTAATGGGTAAGGTTTGCGCGTGAGCTGGGCGCGGGCCTGCTCTAGATGATTCAGATAGAGATGTGTGTCGCCGCCTGACCAAATCAATTCGTTTGGCTCCAGGCCGCATTGCTGCGCGAGCATGTGGGTGAGCAAGGCGTAGCTGGCGATATTAAAGGGCAGGCCAAGAAATACGTCGACAGAGCGCATGTTGAACAAGCAGGATAGTCGGCGCTCCTGTTCCACGTGAAACTGGAAGGAATAATGACAGGGTGGGAGAGCCATGTACTTGACTTGCGCGGGGTTCCAAGCGCTGATCAGCAGTCGGCGCGAGTTCGGATTGCAGCGCAACTGCTCCACAAGGTCCGACAGTTGGTCAACGGTGTACCCCTGTGGTCCCTCCCACATACGCCACTGCTTTCCATAAACTGGTCCCAATTCGCCATCAGAATCGGCCCACTCATCCCAGATGCCTACTCCATTTTCCCTCAAATAAGCCACGTTGGTACTGCCGGAAACAAACCAGAGCAGTTCATGAATGATGGATGGTAGGTGAAGCCTTTTGGTAGTGAGCAGGGGAAAGCCTGATCTTAGATCAAACCGCATCTGCCGACCGAACACACTGAGTGTGCCGGTCCCCGTTCGATCTTCCTTCCGCACACCACGCTCGAGAATTTCCTCCAGCAGTGCCAGATATTGCTGCATTTTAGCTGCCCTCCGAATCCAGAGAGGCACTACGCCGGTAAGCCAGGTAAAGCAGAAGCCCGCCCACCGCTATCATCGGAAAACTGAGTAGGTGCCCCATGGTGATCCAACCAAAGGCCAAGTAGCCAATATGAGCATCCGGCAGCCTCACCAATTCGACGGCAAATCGGAACAACCCGTATAACAGCATAAACCAGCCCGAAATCGCCATACGCGGCGGATGTCTAAGCCGAAGCCAGTTCAATAGCAGAAACAGCACGAGGCCTTCCAACAAAGCCTCATATAGCATTGAGGGATGGCGCGCTACAGGTTCTGCCAGAGGAAAAATCATGCCCCATGGCAAATCAGTCGGCTTGCCCCAGAGTTCGCCATTGATAAAGTTCCCGATTCGGCCCGCCAAGAGTCCGATGGGTACCAAAGGTGCAATGAAATCGGACAGAACAAAAAACCCAGTCCCTAGTTTTCGCCCGTA
This sequence comes from Methyloterricola oryzae, assembly GCF_000934725.1. Taxonomy (NCBI): domain Bacteria; kingdom Pseudomonadati; phylum Pseudomonadota; class Gammaproteobacteria; order Methylococcales; family Methylococcaceae; genus Methyloterricola; species Methyloterricola oryzae. The sequence goes on along the minus strand of NZ_JYNS01000016.1, from coordinate 13,928 downwards.
CCACCACATCGCAGCAAAGACTCCAAGCATTCCGCCGTGGAACGACATTCCGCCTTCCCAAAGGCGTAAGATCATGATTGGGTCGTTCAGGAACGCAGGCAAGTTGTAGAAAATCGTATATCCGAGACGCCCCCCCAAGACCACACCTAACGCACAATAAAAGATGAGGTCTTCAACTTGTGGAACAGTGAGTACCGTCTCACCTCGCGCCGCGCGCCGCCGAGCAAGCCACCATGCCGAGGCAATTCCCACGACATACATCAGTCCATACCAGTGGATCTTTATGGGTCCAATGCTGATGGCGACAGGATCAATTTCAGGATAGTGGATCATTTGCCAGGTTTAAACGAGTGGTGCGTGAATCTAATTCGATCGCCAATGGATGTGCGTGGCCACTTCAAATATCCAGATTGCTGACTTCAAGGGCGTTGCGCTGAATGAAGTCACGTCGGGGTTCAACCTGGTCCCCCATCAGGGTTGTGAATACTTCGTCTGCGGCTATGGCATCTTCGATTTTCACTTGAAGCAGCCTACGGGTATTCGCATCAAGCGTGGTTTCCCACAATTGCTCTGGATTCATCTCACCAAGCCCCTTATACCGTTGGATATGTTGGCCTTTGCGGACCTCCGACATCATCCAATCAAATGCGGCCTTGAAGTTTCGCACCGGCGTGCGCCTCTCCTCTGAGCCTATCGTAGTCGCATCACTAAACAGATCGCCCGTCTTCTGTCCAAATGCCACCAATCGAGCGTAATCGTTGGAAGCAAAAAACGTCGAGGATAGTTCGAAGAACCTCTGTACACCATGCATCCTCTTCATGACTTTGGCGACGAATTCTCCAGGCCGTGGGACAAAGTCAACCTCAATTGTAAAATCAGCGCCTTTATCCACCCGTTTCAACGCGCTTTCCAACAGCTTGAACCATGAACTGGTCTGTCCCTGATCCAGCGCTATTTCGCGTGTTAAGGGTGGCAGATTCATTAAAGTTTCGAGGAAATCCTGGTCGTAGCGATGAGACTGACGCTCGATCAGGGCTTTTACCCTTAGGTGTTCGTGGGCCAATGCCTCAAGACCTGGTCCCTGAATAGGCGGGGCATTTTCGTCGATATACAGGCGGGCCTTTTCCAAGGCCAATTGCAGAAGGTACTCATCCAACTCGCTATCGTCCTTGACGTAGTGCTCCTGCTTTCCTTTCTTTACCTTGTATAAAGGAGGCTGCGCAATGTACACATGTCCGCGTTCGATCAACTCTGGCATCTGTCGATAGAAGAAGGTCAAGAGCAAGGTTCTAATATGGGAACCGTCCACATCCGCATCCGTCATGATGATGATTCTGTGGTAGCGCAATTTATCAGGGTCGTATTCCTCTCGCCCAATACCACAACCGAGGGCCGTAATCAGGGTGCCGACCTCCTCAGAAGAAAGCATACGATCAAAGCGTGCGCGCTCGACATTCAGAATTTTGCCCTTGAGCGGCAAGATCGCCTGAGTTCTCCTATCCCTTCCCTGTTTGGCGGACCCGCCCGCAGAGTCACCCTCGACGATAAATAGTTCTGACAGGGCGGGGTCGCGCTCCTGACAGTCCGCAAGCTTGCCAGGTAAACCCGCAATATCCAGTGTTGTTTTTCTGCGAGTCATTTCCCGGGCTTTACGCGCAGCCTCGCGGGCACGCGCTGCGTCTATCATTTTTCCAGCAATGACCTTGGCGACGCTTGGATTTTCCTGGAGAAACTCATCGAACTTTTCGTTCATGGCTGATTCCACCGCAGGTTTTACTTCGGATGAAACCAGCTTGTCCTTGGTTTGGGATGAGAACTTGGGATCCGGGACCTTGACGGATAGGATCGCGGTCAAGCCTTCTCGGGCATCATCGCCGGTGGTCGCAACCTTGTGCTTCTTTTGGAGCCCCTCGGCTTCGATGTAATTATTCAGTGTTCGTGTCAGGGCAGCGCGGAATCCGGCGAGATGAGTGCCACCGTCCCTTTGAGGAATGTTGTTCGTATAGCAGTAAATGTTCTCTTGATAGGAGTCATTCCATTGCAGAGCGGCTTCGACGGTTATTCCGTCCCGCTCCGTGGTGACGTAAAACACTTTGTCGAATAGCGGCGTCTTGTTCTTGTTTAGGTGCTCGACAAACGCCCTGATTCCTCCTTCGTACTCGTATACATCCTCCTTGTCGGTGCGTTCGTCCCTCAGTTCAATGCGTACCCCTGAATTTAGGAAAGAGAGTTCCCTTAGCCGCTTCGCGAGAATTTCGTAGTGGAATTCTATATGGGTGAATGTTTCGGCACTGGGCTTGAAACGTATCTTGGTGCCGCTACCTTCCGCCGGCCCCACGTCGGCCAACGGTGCCTGAGGTTCACCATGCCGGTAAACTTGGCGATACAGCCGACCGTTCTTGCGTATTTCGAGCTCGAGTTCCTCCGAAAGGGCATTGACCACTGAAACGCCGACACCGTGCAGACCGCCCGAAACCTTGTAGGCATTGTCATCGAACTTTCCGCCGGCATGGAGCACAGTCATGATCACTTCTGCGGCGGAACGACCTTCCTCGGCATGAATGTCGACAGGGATACCGCGCCCGTCGTCAGCGACCGTCACGGATTCGTCGGCGTGTATCGTGACCTGAACAGCCTTACAGTAGCCAGCCAAGGCTTCGTCGATGGAATTGTCTACCACCTCAAATACCATATGGTGCAGACCAGTCCCGTCATCCGTATCACCGATATACATGCCCGGGCGCTTTCGAACGGCGTCGAGTCCTTTTAGCACCTTGATATTGGAGCTATCGTATTCCTGTACTTCGCTGTTCATGCTTACCATATACCTCTCAGTTCTCTCGACGCGTCAAACAACCGCGTTCCACGTGAAACACTGCAGCCGCTTCGAGACCAGTGCTATGGCGCACCGCCTCATCCGTAGCCGTCACAAAAAACTGCCCATTAAGACTTTTGATAAACGACAGAAGCTTGCTTCTGTTAGTCACATCCAACTCCGATGCCAAATCATCGATCAACACGCATCCGCGCTTCCCCAATTGGCTCTCCAAAAGGTTCGCTTGCGACAAGAGCAGGGCAAAAACCAGCATCTTAATCTGGCCCCGCGAAAAAAAATGCCGGACCGGCCTTCCGTCCATTTGAATGACGAAATCACCCCGATGCGGCCCATATTGCGTATAGCCGAACCGTCTGTCAGCCTGGACGTTCGCCTGAAGCACTTCAGGCAATGAACGTGCGACATCCCACCCAGGGTTAACCTTTATATGCAGATCATGAATTCCAAGAAAATGCACCGTCGCTTTCAAGAAAAATGGTTGCAAACACTCCAAATAACGAGAACGCGCTTCGGCAATCAGCAGACCATAACGCCCAAGTTCATGGTTCCATGTTTCCAAACCCTGCGACGAACCTGCCCGCAGCAGTGCATTGCGCTGACGCAGCGCTTTGACATAGCCACGCCAGGCAGTGAGGTATTCGTAATCCTGATGAAAAACGCCCCAATCCAAAAATTGCCGCCGGAATTTCGGTGCATCGTCCAGAAGAGAACTACTACCCGGGTGTATCAGTAATACGGGTAGAATCCAGACTAGTTCCGCCGTGGACATCAGCTTGCGCCCATCCACCACAATGTCTCGTCCCTGTTTGTACAACTGCACTCCGAGACTGACCTGACTTGGCCTCTCTAAAATAACTGCCTTTCCAGAGACGGTGAGCGAATCCTGAGAAAGTCGGATAATCTGTGCAGCCTGCGTGGATCGAAATGAACGCCCTCTACCTAAAATGTGCAAGGCCTCCAGCAACGACGTCTTACCGCTGCCATTGGGACCCACCAAGAAATTGATATGTGGGGATGGTTCAAGCGCCGCGACTTCGATGTTGCGAACATTTCGAACATCGACTTTCGTCAGGCTCATGTTGATGGTGAGAAAAAATCTATGCAGACTTTGCCCACGGACGGGCACATAAACTTCATAATTATAATTTTAAGGGCATTACCACAAACTTGTAGCTCTGATCGACCAGATCTTCCAACAGTGCGCTGTTGGCTGCTTCAGTGAGTGAAAGCCGGACGCCTTCAGAATCGATGTTGTTAATCGCGTCCAACAGATAGGTCGCATTGAAGCCGACGGACGCACCAGGCCCTTCCAGATCCACTTCCACCTCTTCCCGAGCCTCTTCCTGTTCGCTATTGTGCGACTCGATTGTCATGATGCCATCCTTGACATCCACATTAATACCCCTGAATTTCTCGTTTGACAAAATCGCAACACGAGTAAGCGCAGCTTTCAACATTGCCTTGTCCGCCGTAACCACCGTGACAATTTCCTTCGGCATGACGCGCTGGAAGTCCGGAAAGCGGCCCTCGATCAGCTTGGCGGAAAAATTGAGATTTCCCACCCGTATCCGAATGTTGTTGGCAGCAATATGGGTGCTGACTATCGAATCATCCTCACCCAGCAGCCTGAAAAGCTCCATGACGCCTTTACGTGGAATGATGATCTGCCGTCCCTGTGGGAACTCATGATCGAGGACGCCCTCATAAAGCGCCAAGCGATGTCCGTCAGATGCGACCGTGCGGATGTAACCCGAAGCAAGTTCGAGCATCAAACCGTTCAGGTAATAGCGGACGTCCTGCTGTGCCATGGCATAGAGCGTCTTTTCCATGGCCTTCTTCAACAAGCCGCTACTGAATTCTACCGTCAGTTCCGCTGGGCTTAAGTCAAATGCGGGATAATTTCCGGCCGGAAGCGTATTCAGACTGAAGCGGCTACGTCCACACTGTATCGACAAGCGGTCCTGCATCGCTTCGAACTTGATGGTATCTCCTTCAGGGAGACTCCTGCAGATATCGAGCAATTTACGGGCTGGAATGGTGATTTCACCTTCGTCTCCAGTATCCACATCCGCCTGTGTCACCAACTGAATCTCGAGGTCGGTGCCGGTCAGTTCCAGGCAATTTCCAGAAAGCCTCAGGAGAACATTCGAGAGAATCGCCATGGTCTGCTTACGCTCTACGACACTCACGACCTTCTGCAAGGGCGCCAGCAGCTTATCTCTGGAAATCGAAAATCTCATATGGGGCACGTCCAACCAGAAAATATTGGATCCATCGAAAGAAGTCCTTACCGGGGCTCAAGCGGAGTCAGTTGGACAAGATACGGATCAAATTCGAATAGTCTTCCAGAAACTTGTTGTCGCTTTCCTTCAATTCCGCAACTTTACGCGTCGCGTGCAAAACCGTGGTGTGGTCGCGTCCCCCGAACATCTGACCAATCTCGGGTAGACTGTGATTGGTAAGCTCCTTCGCAAGGGCCATGGCCATCTGCCTCGGCCGTGTCACAGAGCGCGTTCGCTTGTTTGAAAGCAGATCCGCAACGCGGATCTTAAAGTACTCCGCAACCGTCTTCTGGATGTTATCCACATTCACCATGCGGTCCTGCAGAGCGATGAGATCTCTCAGAGCCTCCTTGGCGAAGTCCAGCGTGATTGGCTTGCCGGTGAAATGCGAATTGGCGATCACACGACGCAGCGCCCCTTCAAGTTCACGAATATTGGAACGGATGCGCTTGCCAATGAAAAAAGCCACTTCCGGTGAAAGATCAACGCCCGCGTTTTGTGCCTTGGTCATCAGGATCGCCACGCGCGTCTCTAGATCCGGCGGTTCCACAGCAACCGGAAGCCCCCATCCAAAGCGGGACTTTAGCCGTTCTTCCAACCCTTTGATTTCCTTTGGATATCTATCACAAGTCAGCACAACCTGATGCTTGTTCTCCAATAATGTATTAAAGGTGTGGAAAAACTCTTCCTGCGAGCGCTCCTTGCCCGCAAAGAACTGAATGTCGTCGATCAACAAGGCATCCACCGTACGGTAGAACTCCTTGAATGCATTGATGGCGTTATGCTGAAGTGCCTTGACCATGTCCGAGACAAATCGCTCCGAATGAAGATAGACGATATTGGCAGATGGGTTTCCCCTCAGAATCTCATTCCCTATGGCATGCATTAGGTGCGTTTTGCCCAATCCAACGCCACCGTAAATGAACAAAGGGTTATAGGCCCGGCCCACACTTTGCGCTACCTGAGCCGAAGCCGCTTTGGCCAGCTGGTTCGACTTCCCCTCGACAAAGGACTCAAAGGTGAATGCGGAATTCAAATTGTTCGGCTGGCTCTTGCGGACCGTCGCCGGCCTTTTGGGAACTTGCAGCCTATTTTCAGACTTAGAGGAATTTTCGACCTTACTTCCGATCTCAAGCACGACGTGAGGCGCCGGTTGCAGCTTTTGGTTCGAAACAGCTTCTTCGATCTTTTCGAAAAAATGCTGCTTGACCCAATCCAGCACAAAGCGATTTGGCGCCAGAAGCCGGAGCTCAGCTCCATTTTCAACGGCCTGAAGAGGACGAATCCACGTATTGAACTGTTGTGGCGGCAACTCGCCTTCAAGCTTGCTGATGCAATCGCTCCACAGCGTACTCATTATGGCGATTTCCTTAAATAGTAAACAGGAGAAACCTGCGGGATCGTGGCGTACGCGTGATCCCGACGGTATTGGACGGTGAGACCCATGCAGACTTCGGATGAAAGCCTCTGTTGCTCGGAAAGTCCTGCCTAAAGCTCCATTCTCGAACTCAGGCACAGCCTTCACGGCACATCGCGTAAGAAAGGGCCCGAAACATCTACTATACCCCAATCCATAGTTATCCACAGCATTGACATCAAGACGTCACTGCCTTAGCATTTCAGGCCTTTTTTATCAAGAAAGTAGTTCCTCTACCCATACAGGCGAAAGAAGATGAAGCGAACCTATCAGCCCAGCAAAATCAAACGAGTTCGTACCCACGGTTTCCGGGCCCGCATGAAGACCCGTGGCGGACGCGCGGTAATTAACGCCCGTCGTGCCAAGGGCCGGAAGAAGTTGGCCGTTTAACCGTTTGACACCGGCAACCTGGGGATTTTCCCGACAATTTCGCTTAGTCAAGGCTGCCGACTTCAAGTATGTCTTTGCAAAGGCCGAAAAATCGGCCGATTTGTACCTAACGGTGCTGGCACGTCCCAATCAACTGGGACACGCCCGCCTCGGTTTAGCCATTTCAAAGAAGACTGTTCGTCACGCCGCAGACAGAAATCGCATCAAACGTCAGATTCGGGAAAGCTTCCGGCTCCGGCGCCATGGTCTGGGCAATCTTGATATCGTGGTACTGACGCGGTCCGCCGTGAACACTGCGGACACGGCGGCCTTGCGACGCTCGATAGACAAGCACTGGGAAACTCTAATAAGAAAATGCAATACGTTCTGGTGCAATTCATCAAGTTGTACCGCGTCGTGCTAAGCCCTTGGGTGGGCTATCACTGCCGGTTTCATCCCACGTGCTCAAGCTACGCTATCACCGCCATCGAACGTTTCGGTTCCTTGCGTGGTGCCTATCTGACCATAAAAAGACTGTCTAAGTGTCACCCATGGCACGAAGGCGGCATCGATCCAGTCCCAGAAAAACTTGGTGGCAAACATGGATAATTTGAGGTTTGTACTTTTCGTTTTCTTTCTTTTTCTAAGTTATGAAATATGGCAGCAGTGGCAGCTCGACTACGGGCCCAAACCAGAAGCAACAGCAAGCGCGCAATCGCCTGACTTACCATCGGGAAGTCCCGGAACCACCGCCTCCGCGAAACCAGCTCAGTCACCTGAAAAACTGGACGCCCCAGCTTCCTCCGCCGAAGGCCTCGTGCAAGGGAAGCGCATCCGCGTTGTAACCGATTTGCTTGACTTGGAAATCGATTCCAGCGGCGGCGACATTCGCGTGCTGGACCTCACGAAGTATCCACAAAACAAGGATCAGCCTGAGCCGGTCGTCCGTCTGCTGAACGATCAACCCACCGAACTGTTCATCACCCAAAGCGGACTGCTATCCGATGCCGACCAGACGCCTACCCACCACAGTCAGTGGCAGGTCGAGTCGACCGAGTACCGCCTTGCACCTGGTGCGGATAGCCTGAGCGTTCCATTGACCTGGCGTAACGACAAAGGCATAAGCGTCACGAAAACCTACGTGTTTCGCAGAGGTAGCTACCTCATCGATATGGAGCAGAAGGTCGCCAATCAGTCCGGAGCAACGCTGAAGACCGGTCCGTATGTTCAATTGCAACGCAAGCAGCCCGATAAAAAGCCGGGGTCAGCTTTCTCCACATCGTCCGCGGATCGAGCCTACGTCGGTGGTGTGCTCTACACCGAAGCGGACAAATACGAAAAGATCTCTTTCGATGACATGCAGGAGCAAAAGCTCGACCGGAAAGGACAGAACGGCTGGGTCGCAATGATCCAACACTACTTCGTGGCCGCCTGGATTCCCAAGGCGGGTGAGGTAGACACTTTCTACACCAAGGATCTGGGTGACCAGCTTTTCCTTATCGGCGCCGTCTCGCCACAGCAGGAAGTCCCTGCCGGAGCGGAGCAGGTCTTTCATTCACGCCTGTTTGCTGGACCAAAATTGCAACGCGCCCTGGAAAGCGTCGCGCCCGGCCTCGAGCTTACCGTCGATTTCGGAAACCTGACGTTTATTGCCAAGCCAATTTTCTGGCTGCTGGAGAAATACCACGCCATCTTCGCCAATTGGGGATGGGCCATCATATTCGTCACTATTACCATCAAGCTGCTGTTCTACAAACTATCTGAATCCAGCTACCGTTCCATGGCCAATATGCGGAAGCTGCAGCCCAAGCTGAAGGAACTCAAGGAGCGCTACGGAGAGGACAAGCAGCAGTTCAACATCGCCATGATGGAACTCTACCGGAAGGAAAAAGTGAATCCACTCGGCGGGTGCCTGCCGGTACTCGTGCAGATACCCGTCTTCATATCCCTCTACTGGGTGCTAGTGGAGGCAGTCGAACTCAGACAAGCCCCATTTGCGCTATGGCTCCAGGATCTCTCGGCCAAAGATCCCTATTTCGTGCTGCCGGTCATTTACTCCGCTTCCATGTTCTTCCAGCAGAAATTAAACCCGCAGCCGCAAGACCCTATCCAGGCCAAGGTCATGCTTTACATGCCCCTGATGTTCGGATTCTTCTTCGCTTTCTTCCCTTCCGGACTGGTGCTGTACTGGGTCGTGAACAACCTGCTTTCCATCTTGCAGCAGTGGTTCATCACACGACAGATCGAAAAGCGAGCCTAAGCTAAGCCGCTCACTCCGCGCCGAAGCAGCTACCCATCAGTGGTAGCCGCTTCAGCGAGCACCCGGAGACTAGCCACCCTGACCACGGATACCATAGCCGCCATTGCGACACCGCCGGCACGCGGCGGCATCGGAATCGTGCGAATCTCCGGCGAATTGGTGGAGCGCGTCTGCCGCGAAGTACTCCGACAAGATTTGCGCCCACGACACGCGCATTTCCTTCCCTTCTATGACACCGATGATTCAATTCTGGATTCCGGTGTCGCCCTATTATTCCCTCAACCCCATTCCTTTACCGGGGAGCATGTGCTGGAACTACACTGTCACGGCAGTCCCATGCTCCTGGATCTGCTTCTTCGTCGCATAACGCGCCTGGGCATAAGACTTGCGCGGCCTGGCGAATTTTCGGAACGCGCTTTTCTCAATGGCAAGATCGATTTGATTCAGGCGGAAGCTATTGCTGACCTGATTGAAAGCTCGACTGAAACTGCGGCACGCTCGGCCCAACGCTCTCTGCAAGGCGAATTCTCCACCTTGATTCATGAGCTGCGTGACGCGCTAATAGGAATTCGTTCCTTTCTGGAAGCAGCGATCGACTTCAGCGATGAGGAAATCGACTATCTGACCGAAAGCAACACTGCTCAGCGACTTCAAGCACTATCGACGCGCCTGGAAGAGATCCTGGGTTCCGCCAGGAAAGGCAGCGTACTTCGAGAAGGCCTAACAGTCGTCATAGCGGGCAGGCCCAATGTCGGCAAATCCAGTCTCCTGAATCGCCTCGCTCAAAAAGACCTAGCCATTGTCACCGACATCGCCGGCACTACCCGAGATGCTCTGCGCGAATACATACAAATAGACGGCATGCCACTGCATATCGTTGACACGGCAGGCATTCACGACAGTGAAGATCCCATCGAACAAGAAGGCATCCGACGGGCGCACACCGCGATCGCCAGCGCCGACCTCACTCTCCTGATCTTGGACGACAGCACAAACGATGCCGACGATGACCTGCTTGCGCAACTTCCACCCGAGATCCCTTTGATAAAGGTCTACAACAAGATAGATCTGAGCGGGCGCTCAGCGTCTATCGACGAAAACGAAAACTGCGTTGTCGTCCACCTGTCCGCCAAAACAGGCCTCGGCATAAAACTGCTTCAAGAGCACCTTAAGAAAATGGCTGGGTACGAAAGCGACTCCGCTCATGTCTTTACCGCACGGCGCCGTCATGTGGACGCTTTGGAACGTGCCCATACTGCCGTTACCACCGCAATCTTGCACCTACAGACTGGAAGCGGCGCCGAACTAGTCGCCGAGGAACTTCGGTTGGCTCAAACCTCCGTAGGTGAGATCACGGGAGAATTCACCACAGAAGACCTGCTGGGCAGCATATTTTCAAGCTTTTGCATTGGAAAGTGAGGCAGACACGAATTCAAAACGTTTGATAGACGGAGCAGCGTTCACACCTTAGCCAGAAACCGAACTAACCCAATACAAGGCGGCTGGTTGTTCCTGGATTTATTGGCAAACAATGCTTGTCGGACAACCCGTGTTGATATATCCCTGTCGAGCTTCAAGGAGGGGCAGGATATCCCTCTTGTAACTAAAATTCGGGTAATTCGGCTGGTCCCAGATGATGTAGTTTACATGCAATCCAGCGGGGTCCGAAATGGCGAAGTCCAGCATCCGCTCTACACTGCCACCCTGCTCAATATACTGATTAACCCGAGGATCCTGAGAAGAGATATGTAACGGTATCTTCCCAGAATATTGAGTATAAAACGATGTAGAAAAGGTTTTACTATCTGGAACTAGATCAGGGCCTCCCACCCCGAGTCCAAGTTTTTTGGCATACGCAAACAACTCGCCGACATTAGGTCCCCAGCTCAGGAATTTGAAAACCTGAGTATTTGGAAAAGATGCGGCCAGTGCATCCATCCCTCTTTTCTCTTGGTCCGTGTATCCTCTTGATGAATATAGAGACATATTATCACCTGCCGTCTCGACTCCATCTTCTTCCACAAAAATAGCTTCGAAATTGGGATCACCGTTGAACTTCTGTCCAAGAGCCCTGTAGAGTGCAATCAAGCGATCCTGCACAGCCGGTACCCACCGCAATGCAGTACACTTAATCCCGATATGCGACTGGCCGCCTTTGTAGATTGGATCATTTATGAGATAGTCGGGGACACAATCAGGCCAGTTCTTCCAGAAGGTCCTATCGTTAATTTGGATCATGAGTTGCTTGCCTTGGGCTTTCGCCATGGCCAATTCACTTTCAATTCTACTGAAATTGTAACTGCCCTTGGTCGGTTCCAATTCACGCCATTGATGAATCACGGAAACACCTTTGAGGAAGGCGTACGGCTTTGTTTTGTTAAGGGATCCGGGCATGTCTGTTCCCCAATACGCATTGAGGTAATGCCCCGGATTCCACTTTTTTGCCGAGCCTAGCACAGGCCCAGGAGCCGCAGGTGGCTTTGGCGCTGGCACTGAAGAAGGCTCTGGCGACGGCGTCGCGATAGGTACTTGAACGAGGTCTTTAGTGCGAACAAAGTCCGCTTGAAGGGTACGGAAACTGTCGTCAACAAAATCGATGCGTGCAGCGAGGGTATGCCCTCCCTCTATAAGTTGCGATAAATCATAAGGATAGGCCGTCTTCGTAGTGTCATTTGTCCCGGCGAAGTCGTACGCTTCAAATCGCTCGACCTTCACGGGAATCTGAAGCATGTCCGGATCATCCAGGTAAAAGGCTACTTGCTTGACGCCGCTAGCCTGCGCGACAAAGATGTAAGCGTCCCCATTAAGTGCGCTTTGGTCCAGTTCGGTAGGATCTAGCCGACCCGGTAACGTACTGACCATCAACTCCGCATTGGAAATCAGCGCGAGTGGTGCGTCGGGTGGGAAATATTTGAATCTTGCTTGTGCAATTTCGACGCTTCCATCGCGAAACTCGATCTGGCTCGAAATCGTGTGATCGCCGGGTTCCAGACTTGCTGTATCGAACGGATAAGCCTTCCCGGTACTTTGATCTGTACCAGAAAAATCATAGGAATCAAGCCGCTCTGACCGTATCGGTGGATTGATCATATTTGGATCATCCAAGTAGAAGCTCGCCTGCGTTACCTCTTTAGACGGCGCCACATAGATGTAGACGTTACCACTTATCAGAGCCCCGTTGAGGATCGTTGGAGACGTACGTTCGGGTGAAATACTGAGAAGAAGTTCTGCTTCAGCTGCCTCAGAAGTATTAACTGAAAGAGCCATGAAAGAGAAATTCAATAAAAATAAAGTCCTCAATATAAAAATATTCATGACTCTGACTTAAATTAATTCAAAATAAGCTGGCAAGAACAAAAGTCCCGTTACGAACTGCCGAAAGGCATTATCTAGCTAAAAACACCTATATTTTTTATCCAAACCGAAACTCTCAAACGTCCATTACGAACCATTCTCAAGACTGCGAGATTGAGGAAACGCTTAGATGCTCACCAGTCTATCCTGCGTCTCCGTTAAAAAGTTCAACCCGACGAGTAAAATATCAGTTAATTTTTTAGTTCGCGCAATACCAAGCTTTTCACGCCCCATTTTGGTTAAAAGTAACATTATTGTGGCACTTCAAAAAAACCCTTTAGCCTATGAATTTAAAAGAAAAATATAGAACTATAAATTATTTGTCTTATAAGTGTCACAATATTGTGACGTATGCCTCTATATTGATATCGTGGTGGATTCGTTGCTTTTGCATCGTTACACTCAGACTTGGCGAGCGCGCCAAGCAAGGCAAGGCAGTCGACCGGGAGAGGCTTTTGGCTGACACGCAGACATGGGAAATTCGCGACTGAAAGGCGCGTTTGCTCGTGCAGACTTCAGGAACTAACGTAGCGGCCGGATGCCGTTGCTCAACTAGATGAGTGGCATCGAAGAGGAAACTGTCAGGTGCTAAGTACGATGAAAATAAACCGCCATACGGCGACAGAGGATGGTGTTACAAGCAGACGAAGACAATCGACTTCGCATGGAAACACCCGTGAGCAGGTAAATCCTTATTTAGCGGAATTCCTAACCCGGAGCGTCAATCTGCTGTTATCGCCCTTGAAACGGTGAACGGAAGGACAATGGTGTCCAATGTCAGGTCCACAGGCAAACTGAGCACGAACAGCGGTGACATCGCCCGATTACTCGTCATGTAGCTGGCGTCTTTGCCTGCTTTCTTGTAGTAGTGACGAAGACAAGCATCCGACGGTATCAGACCATCCATGATCGCCCACTCCAGGGACGCAATCTCCAGGCGGGTCAGCTGAAAGACGGTTGGGCAGTCCTTATACTTCCCCACCCACTGACCGCCTTGATTTTCAATAAGAAATGAGGCACAGCCTGCCTCTAAGACAGCAAACAGACAAACAACTATCAGCCTTGATAAACATGTCATCGAAATTTGATGCAGCCTACAGAGGGTTGGTCATCCTACTCCGCCGAAAAGATAGGGGAGCGATTCGGGATCATCATTAGAGCCACTTATCATATGTAGAAGTTCAGACTTGATCTGACAGAGTTCCTTGCCGCGAGGTGGGGTTACCCGTTTTGATAGAGGTGCGAATCTTCATCGAAACGGCGCGTGAGCGCAGGAGTAACCCCATGAGTAGTCTCAATCAGAATGTCATCCGTCACAAGATCGGTCTGCTGAACCTGGCAACCGAACTCGGCAACGTGTCCAAGGCCTGCAAGGTGATGGGGGTGTCGCGAGACACCTTCTATCGCTAC
>NZ_JYNS01000015.1 GCF_000934725.1 Methyloterricola oryzae | reverse complement strand
TCCATCCTGTGGGGCTACATCTGGAAGACCCGTGACCGCAACCTGGCTGCCATCACCCCGCGTGAAGAGCTGCGTCGCAACATGACCCACCTGATCTGGCTGTTTGCCTATGCGTGGGCCATCTACTGGGGCGCTTCCTACTTCACCGAGCAGGACGGCACCTGGCATCAGACGATCGTGCGCGACACCGACTTCACCCCGTCGCACATCATCGAGTTCTACCTGAGCTACCCGATCTACATCATCACCGGTTTCGGCGCGTTCCTGTACGCGAAGACCCGCTGCCCGTTCTGGGCCGAGGGCCTGTCCCTGCCGTACCTGATCACCGTGGTCGGTCCTTTCATGATTCTGCCGAACGTGGGTCTGAACGAGTGGGGTCACACCTTCTGGTTCATGGAAGAGCTGTTCGTAGCTCCTCTGCACTACGGCTTCGTGTTCTTCGGCTGGCTGGCCCTGGCTATCATGGGTGTCTGGCTGCAGGTGAGCGCGAGCTTCAACAACCTGATCGGCAAGGATCTGTGCCCGGACGTCTAATACGACGTGACGGGATGAGAGCCTAGCTCAAATCCGTAGAAGCAAGTCTGCCCTGGCCGGGCCGACGGGGCAGGGGGCTAAGCCCCCCTGCCTTTCACCGGGCAAGCCCTTGCTCCGGTTTCCTTCCTCCATGACAAGGCCGGTTTTTAGGGTTTCCTGGTCATGGAATCATTCCAGATGATTTCAGTCGTACTGTCCGGACAACGTCGCCGGCAGAGGAGGCTTCATGTCCATTATTGAAAAAATCAAGAACAGCCGTTGGTCCGTCGTGCTTCTGCTTGCCTTCGTGGCCGGGTTGTACGTGCTGCAGAACGAGGCGGTCACGCCCTTCGTCGAAAGCGTGGTCGCATCCGACTTGTTCGAGGAGAATACTAGCGACCTGGCGGGACGCGACCTGACTCCCGTGGCGGTGGTCCAATGCAATGAATTCGTGCGCCAATCCCTGGGCGCGGAGCATCCGGTGGAATTTTCCAGTAACGATGTCAAGACCTGGGAATTGTCCGGCGGACGCTATCTGGTGAGGTCGCAGGTGTCCGAGCAGGATGAGTCCGGCAGTTGGGTGCGCAAGAATTTCGCCTGTAACGTGGAATACACCGGCGGCGCCGACAGCGATCTGGCCAGCTGGGATCTGCAGGGCCTGGAAATTCGCGATATTTGATCAAACTGGCAGGCTCCGCGCGCCCAGTTTCCGGGCGCGCGGCGCTCACTGCCGGAACAGCCGCAGGTTGGCAGGCCGCGGTGCGTCGAAACTGCTGCGGAAGGGGTTGATGTCAAGTCCGCCGCGGCGCGCGTAACGGGCGTACACCGTCAGGAGTTGGGGCTGGCAGCGTGCCATCAGGTCCATGAAGATGCGTTCCACGCAGTGCTCGTGAAATCCCCCGTGGCTGCGAAACGAGACGATGTAGCGCAACAACCCCGCTCGCTCGATGCGGGGGCCGCGATAGTCGATGCGCAAGCTGGCCCAGTCCGGCTGTCCCGTGATGGGGCAATTGGACTTGAGCAGGTTCGAGCACAGGCTTTCCTCCACGCACTCGCCGCCGCTAGATAACAGATCCGGTGCCGGGGCGTAGCGGTCCACCTCCACATCCAGTTCGTCCAGGCAGCCCTCATCCCAGCGTTCGAACGACTCGGTCCGGCAGGCCGACGGCGCGCGCAGTTCAACCTCGACGGCGCCGCCGAAGGCGTTGTTCAGATCGCGCTGCAGGATCGCCGACACCTCGCCTTCATCCCCCGGGAAACGCGTCTGGTTGAAGGAGTTCAGGTACAGCTTGAGGGATTTCGACTCCACGATGTTGGCGGAATCGGCGGGCACATGGAAACTGGCCAGGGCGACGCGCGGCTTGCCCTTGCCATTCAGCCAGGACAGTTCATAGGCGTTCCAGATATCCCAGCCGGAAAAGGGCAGGGCCTCGCCGATGCCCAATTCCCCGCGCAAAGGCGCGCGCTCCACCGGGTAGAGCAGGGTCGGGTCGTAGCGGTCGACATAACGGGTGGATTTACCGAGCGGTGAATCTTCGATGCGGTGCATGAGGGGAACGCAGGCGCTTGGTGGCGCGGATTGATAGCCGCGCCATTTTAACCTCTAACCGCCCGCCGGTGTGCTTCCGGGTCACGCACGCAACGAAGGTCCTCCGCTACTGAGCGGCTTCCACTGGCGTCCAGGACGGGTCCGGATTGAACTCCTTCATGGCTTCCGCCAGCTTGGCGGTCTGGGGCCCCAGGTCCTTCTGGAAAATCTGGCCCTGGTGATTGACGATGAAGCTCATGATGCCGGAAGTGCCATATTGGGCGGGAAAGGCCACCAGGCCGAAACCGGCGATCATATTGCCGTTGATGACATAGTCGTACTTGCCGCCGGGCGCCGCCGGCCCCTGACGGGTCAGGATGCGGAACAGATAACCGTGATAGGGCACCGGCGCTTCGCCGCCCTTGGCCAGTTGATAGCCGCCGGCCCGGGCTTCGGCGACCAGGGGACCCAGGGGGCTGGCGGGTTGACCGGGTTCGGGCTCCCAGAACAGGCCATCCTGCTTGCCCGGCTCGCTGCGCAGCTTCTGCGCGTATTCGGAGACGCCGTCGCCATCGCGGTCGGTGTTGGCGTAGTCGAACTGAGCTTCCACGTAGCCGCGGATCACATCCAGGGTGGCCAATTCGTTGCGTCCGATGCGGCGGTCGAGGATTTCCTCCTTGCCCTGGTTGGCGTCGAATTGCCAGCCCGAGGCTGTTTTCACCAGGGGGATGGGGAAGGGCCAGTCTGACTCGCCCACGTGCATGAAGGCCTTGTCCTCGCGCACGGTTTCCACCGTCAGCTTCTTGTTGGCCATGTTCACGAAATTGGCGCGATTGTGCTTGTCCTCCACCTCATCCCCGGAGGACAGCAGATCTTCGTGTCCCGCGCCGAACAGGGCGGTCAAGGCTGCCGGGTCGTTGCCACGGGTGGCATCCACCAGAGCCTTGGCGGCTTCGTCGGCGGTTTGAAAGCTCTGCGGCGGCGAAGCAGGTTCTGCACCGGCCAGCAGCGGGCAGATAGCCAGGAGGGAGAGGGAAATCGCTTTGAGTGTACGCAGCATGGTCAAATCCTCGGTCAGGATGTGCGGTAAGCGGTTCGGTGAACTGCCGTTGCCGGTCGGGCAGGGGATCGGGCGTTCGGGTCTCATCGCCGTCTTCCTCCGCCGCCCAGCCGGCCTCCACCGCCGCCACCTCCCCTGCCTCCGCCGCTGAAGCCGCCGGCCGCCGCGCCCCCTTGACGACCGCCGCCCGCGAAGGAGGCTTGGCGGCTTGCGGCACCACGCTGGCTGAAGGCCTTGGCCTTGTCACCGCCGCCTTCGAAGGCGTTGGGACGGGCCCGCTCGGCGCGGCGCTGGTTGTCCATGGCCTGCGCCCGCTCGCGCCCGCCAAAATCCTGGCGTTGCTCGGCGCGGCGTGTTTGCAGTGGCTGCTGCCGGTTTTCCGTCTGCATCTGTCGTGGTTGCTGGGTCTGCAGCTTTTGCGGGCGAGTCCCATCCCCGCCTGCTTGCCGTGTGGCGAGCGCCTGCTGGCGGCTCTCGGCGCCGCGGCGGCTGTCTACCTGAGCAGTTTTGCCGGATTCGCGCAGCCCCGCAAGGGCGCCTTCACGCCCGTTCTGGCCAGCCGCGCTGCGCCTTTCCTCGGCGGAGCGGCGCGACTGTTCCATCCGCTTTTCGGTGATGGAGGGACGCTGCGCCAGTTGCTGCCGGACTTCTTCCTGGGTCAAGCGTCTGTCCGAGGGAAAGGTCACAGGTTTAGGCGCCTCGGCCACTTTTCCGGACCGCCCCCCGAAACCCCGCGTGGAGGCCGGCAGGGTCTGCGCGGCGCCCAGGCGTTGGCCTGCCAGGCCGGGCTGCTCCGTGCGGCCCAGACGCTGCTGCACCGCTTCGGGATACTTCTGGCCGCGCCGGTGGCGGGCATCCGGCGTCCAGCCTGCGGGCCGCTGGGCGGGCCTGAGGTTGTTTTGGCTGAAGACGCCGCCACGGTCGATGTTGATCTCGTTCCCCGAGATGTTCACGTCACGGTTGATGTTGGTGTTGCGGTTGATGTTGCCCCGGTCGTAATTGCCACCGCCTCCACCGTTCCAGCAATTGCCGTTGTTGCAGACCGCGCCGCCGTAGTAGTGGTTCACCGGGTAGTAGCCGCCATGGTAGTGGTCGTCCCAGTCATCGTCATCGGCCCATTCCATCAGGCCCCAGGTGAGCAGTCCGCCCACCACCGCGCCGGCGCCGAAGGTCATCCAGGTGTCGGTGCTGGAGGTGGTCGTGGTGGTGGTCGCCGGCGGCGGATAATAGGCCGGATAGTAGGCGGGAGCCGCAGCGGTTCCTGCGGCCGGGTAGGCGTAGGACGCGGTGGTCGCGGGCGGCGGCGCCAATGGCGCCTGGTAGGCCGTCTGCGGGTTGTACTGGGGTACGTAGACCGTGTCCGCCTTGGCCGGTTCGATGGTGATGACTTCCTTCTTCAGCACGGCGGGCGTTACTTTCACCTCGCTGCCCGCGTCGGATTCCGTCGCCCCGGCGTCGGGCGCGCGGGCCTCCACTTGCTGCGCCGCCACCTTCTGCTCGGGCGTGTCCTTGAGGAAACCCGAGTCCTTGGCCCGCTTGCGCAAGACCTGAATGGTGTCCATCAGTTCGGCCGGCTCGGCCAGGAAGGCATCGCCTAGTTGCGTAGTCCAGTCCAGGTGATCGCTCATCATCTTCAGCACCTGCGGCACGCTTACCAGGCGCTGCACGCTGGCGTCCCAATCCTTGCCGTTCAGGGTCGACAGGTCGGGCTTGCTGTCCAGCCAGCGCGCCGCCTGCACCACCTCCAGGGGATAGGTGGACGCCACCAGCAATTCCGCCAGGAGCGGGTCCGGATACAGGGCGATCGGAGCCACCAGGGATTCCAGTTCCGTCAGCGGCTTCGCCGGTGGCGGCGCTGGGGTGGGCGCTGGCGCCTGGGTTGCGGGAGGGGGCTGTGCGGCAGCGGGCTCGGCGGGTGGAGCCGCAGGCGTCGCCGGCTGTGCGGCGGGTTGCGCGCTAGCTTTGGGGGTTTCTTCGCTCTTGCGGTCGCAGCCCGCGGGCAGCAGGGCCAGCGCCAGTAGCAGGGCGCCGTAAGCAGGCGGACGGCGGGAATTTCCAGGTATTGCAGAGGCAGCTTTCATCGCTTCATCTCCACGCCCAGGGTTTGCAGGGCGGGCCGCCGCTCTCGGACGGCCCACCGGTAAGGAACGGATTTAGAACGGCCGCAGGGTAAACGGCGTCGGGTCGGTGACGGCTTCGCCTGGCTTACGGTTGGCCACCTGCACGAACTGCTTCGCCCAGCGGTCCATGATGCCCTTGGCAGGGCCGTACCAGGTGAGCCGGGTCAGGTCCAGCGGGCCCACGTCCTGGGAGTCGCGGTCGGCGAAGGTGGCCACCACCTCGCCGGTGCTGACGTCGCGCAGGCGGGCCTCGAAGGCGGCGCGCCGCTGGTTGATGAGTCCCGCCGCGGTGCCGCCGCCCGGCTGCAGCCAGCCCAAGGCGTGCAATACTGGCTGGGAAGGATCGATCTCGATCAGGGCCAGTTCCAGGCGCAGGGCGGGCTGCTTGTGTTGCGAGGGGTCCTGGATCACCCGGAACCGGTGATGGGGATCGTCCTTGAATTCGGTTACTACCTGATGGTGGAAATAACGGGCCAGTTCGGCGATATCGCTCTTGACGTCGCTGGCCCAGTTTGCCGAACTCAGTTCGTGCATCCAGTCCATTTCCAGCATGTACTGGGTGTTTACCGGCGCGACGATCAGTTCCTTGTAGGTGGACTTGTCGAAACCGGGCTTGATCCACACCTTCTGGAACGGCAGATCGGCGCGCTTGGTCTGGCGCTTGGGGTCCTGGATGAAGCCGGCATCCGGTGCCGGTTCCACCGCCACGGCCTTGGCCTCGTTGCTGGTTTCCTGAACGGTGGAACAGCCTGCCAGCAGAACGGCGACTGCCAGGGCTGTCAGGGCTTTTCCATGTATTCCTGCATGGGTTTGCGTCATCGGTTTTCCTTGGGTTTCCTATTTAACTGAATAGCCACGGCCATCCAGACAGGCGGCCATGGCGCGTTGATAAGACTGCTGGGCCGGCGAGGCGGTGCCTGCCTCCTGCTCCTGGCGCTTGCGGTCGCGCTCTTTGAACCCGCGGCCCAATCCCCCGGCCGTGGCCCCGATGGCGGCGCCCTTGCCGGCATCGCCCGCGATGGCGCCGATGGCGGCCCCCGCCGCCGCGCCCCGAGCCCCGCCGCGCAGCATTTCCTTGCCAGTGCCGGATTTGCCGGTGCTGGCCGCCTGGGGATTGGACGGGTCGTAACCGGATTGCTGCACCGCCCAGGTGTGGCACTCGTAACGGTCGCGCGACTGCTGGTCCGGGCTTTGGCCCTGCTTAGGGTAGATCATAAGTTCGCCTTGCGCCTGGGCTGCGCAAGCGGCAATGCCGAGGGCGCAGGCCAGGAGGGTGCGGGTGTAAGCTCTGGGCATTTATTAGGGTCTCCGTTGGGTGAAAAGTGAAGGCGGTAGCCTTCCCTGGCTCAATAGTGTCAGACGGAATTACTGCCCGGGATAGCCCTTGGCCGCCATGCAGGAGGCAAAAGCCTGGCTATAGGCGTCGCCTGACGTGGTCTGCTGTTTTTGGCCGGCGCGGCGCTGTTGACGCTGGCGGGCGGCGCCAACAGCCGCACCCGCCTTGGCGGCATCCTGCATTTGGTTGCGAGTGTACTCCTCGGCGACCTCGTCGGAAACGTTCCCATACTGGTTGGCCTTGGAACGTCCTTTGACGGCGCCCGCCATGGCACCGGCCGCAGCGCCGCGCATTCTACCACCCGCCTGGGGCTGGGGTGTGGGGGCAGTTCCCGCCTGTTGCTGGGCGATGGACTGGCACTCAGCTTGGGCCTGCTGCAGCGTCACTTCTTGTGCGGTGCCGATGGATGCGAAGAGCAAACCGAAAGCGGCGATGTTCCAGGGGACAAAGGTGTTGGAGATTGACATGGCGTTTACCTCGATGAAAGTTGGGTGCTGAGGCAGAGACCGCACGGCTGGGCAAGTCGCCGCCCGCCGCCGCGTCAACCATAAGCCCGGTCTCATCCCCTGTACATCGGGGATGATGCGGAGCCATCGGGCTATCCAGGGAATTCGCGCCTGTGCGACACTAGCCGCGCCGCTGCCGCAGCAAGGCGCCGGCGGCTCGCCCACTATAAGAACAGGAGTCAGCACCGTGAGCACCGCAACCCCTTCCACCGGATTCGCTCCCCTTCGCCTTGCCAGCGCCTCCGGGCTAAGCGTCGAGATCAACGCCAACGGATCCATCAGGCGCATGGACCATGGCGATATCATCCTCAACCTGTTCCTCGGCAACGAGGCCGAAGGCGGTCCCGCCAACCTCTATCTGCGGCGGCTGGGCGAGACAGTTGAGGCCGTGCCGCTGCTCGGCCCGCGCAGCCCGGCGCGCGTTCACTACGACGGCCTGAGCCTGGCGCTGACTGGAGCCTGGGGCGACATCGGCTTTCGCGTGATGCTGACCCTGGCCGGAGACCAGGCCGCCTGGTTCTGGCATGTGGAACTGGAAAATCACGGTGAAGCGGCGGCGGAACTGGACCTCATCTACGCCCAGGATCTGGCTCTGGCCCATTATGGCGCGGTGCGCCTCAACGAATACTATGTCAGCCAGTATCTGGACAATGCGCCGCTGAATCACCCCGAACGCGGCACGCTGCTGGCCTGCCGTCAGAACCAGTCCATGGGCGGGAGTAACCCTTGGTGCCTGATCGGCTCCCTGGGCAAGGGCGTGAGCTTCGCCACCGATGCCCTGCAGCTTTACGGGCTCGCCGCCCGCGCTGGCGCCCAGCCCGAAGGCGTGATGCAGGGCCTGCCCGGCGTCCGGCGTCAGCATGAGCATGCCATGGCGGCGATCCAGGATGAGGCCCTGTGCCTTCAGTCCGGGCAGAAGGCCGCGCGCGGCTTCTTCGGCTTTTACCTGCCGCACCACCCGGAGGCCACGTCGACGGCGGATCTGGCCTGTGTGGAAGCGATCCTGGCCTTGCCCGAAGCCCAGGCGGGGCATGACGCGCCGCTATCCGAGGGGCAGGCTCCCGCGCCAAGCCTCTTTGCCTGCGCGCCCTTGCTGGACGCATTGGAATTGTCCGAAGCCGATGTCAGCGCCCTGTTCGGCGCCGGCCGGCGCGAGGAGGAAACGGAGGACGGGCAGTTGCTTTCGTTCTTCTGCGGCGAGCGCAGCCATGTGGTCCTGAAAGCCAAGGAGGGGCAGGTCCTGCGTCCCCATGGCCAGATCCTGCGCAGCGGCAACAGCCTGACGCCGGATGAGGCAGGTCTCACTTCCACGGCCTGGATGGCGGGTGTGTTCCATTCCATGGTGACCCAGGGCCATGTGAGCATCAACCGCTTCCTGTCCACCACCCACAGCTACCTGGGCCTGTTCCGTTCCCACGGCCTGCGCGTATTCGCCGACCTGGACGGGGCCTGGCGCTTGCTGGACGTGCCCTCGGCCTTCGAGATGAGCCCGGAGGCCTGCCGCTGGCACTACCAGCATGCCGGCGGCCTGATTCGGGTGGAAAGCCGCGCCGGCACCGATCGCCACGAACTGGGCCTGAGCGTCGACGTGCTGCTGGGACGACCCTGCCGCTTCCTGGTTTCCCTGCACGTGGCCATCAACGGCGACGACGGCGCCGCCGCCAGGCCGGTGCAATGCCGCCGCGAAGGGCAGGGCATCTTCGTGGGGCCCGTGGCGGACTGCGACGTGGGCTGGCGCTTTCCCCAGGGCGGTTTCCGCCTGACCCCGAGCTTCGCGACGCCCATCGAGCGCGTCGGCACCGACGACATGTTGTTCACCGACGGCGCGACGCGCGACCAGCCCTACCTGTGCCTGCTGACGGCGGCGGCGCGGAATATCGGCTTGACCATCACCGGCCACCTGGTGAGCGGCACGCCGCTGGCGGCGCAGACGCCGGATGACTACTGGCGGCAGGTGAGCGCCGGCCTGCGCGTCGCCCCGCAGGAAGGCTCGGACGGCGCCCGCGGCGCGGCGCGGCTGGGCGAGATCCTGCCCTGGCTGGCGCAGAATGCCCTGGTGCACTATCTCAGCCCCAGGGGGCTGGAGCAGTATTCCGGCGGCGGCTGGGGCACCCGCGACGTCTGCCAGGGGCCGGTGGAAATGCTGCTGGCCCTGGGCCGACCCGAGCCGGTGCGCGATCTCCTGCTGCGCGTCTTCAAGCAGCAGAACCCCGACGGCGACTGGCCCCAGTGGTTCATGTTCTTCGACCGCGAGCGCAACATCCGCCCCAGCGATTCCCATGGCGACATCGTCTTCTGGCCGGTGCTGGCACTTGCCCAGTACCTGATCGCTTCCGGCGATGGCTCGTTGCTGGACGAGGAACTGCCGTTCTTCGACGGCGAGGGCGAGGCCCAGGCCGAGCGCGCCAGCATCCGCCAGCACGTGGAGCGGGCGCTGGCGCTGATGGCGCGGCGGCGCATTCCGGACACGCAGCTCGCCGCCTACGGGCACGGCGACTGGAACGATTCCCTGCAGCCGGCCGATCCCGCCATGCGCGAGCGCCTTTGCAGCGCCTGGACCGTCACCCTGCACTACCAGACCCTGACCGCCCTGGCGGAAGCCTCCCGCCGCCTGGCGCTGCATGAGCCGGCCGAGCATTACGCGGCGCTGGCGGCGCAGGTCAAGGCGGACTTCCAGCGCCTGCTGATCGTGGATGGCGTGCTGACCGGCTTCGCCTACTTCAAGCAGGACGGCGCCATCGATTACCTGCTGCACCCGCGGGACCAGGCCACCGGCCTTTCCTACAGCCTGCTGGCCATGATCCATGCGGTGATTAACGGCCTGTTCACCCCGGAGCAGGCGGCGCAGCATTTCGACCTGATCGGCCAGCATCTCACCGGCCAGGATGGCGCGCGCCTGTTCGACCGGCCCATGGCCTACCACGGCGGGCCGCAGACCTATTTCCAGCGGGCCGAGAGCAGCAGCTTCTTCGGCCGCGAGATCGGCCTGATGTACACCCACGCCCATCTGCGCTACGTCGAGTCGCTTTGGTGTTACGGCGATGCGCAGGGCTTTTACGCGGCCTTGTGCAAGGCCAATCCCATCGCCCTGCGCGAATTGGTGCCGGCGGCCAGTCCGCGTCAGGCCAATTGCTACTATTCGAGCTCGGACGCCGCCTTCGCCGACCGCTACGAGGCCTACGCGGACTATACGAAAGCCCTGCGCGGGGAAGTGCCGCTGGAAGGGGGCTGGCGGGTCTATTCCAGCGGCGCGGGCATCAGCATGAGTCTGATCCTGCGCTGTTTCCTGGGGCTACGCCGCGAGCACGGGCGGATGCTGTTCGATCCGGTGATGCCGGCCGAGCTGGATGGCCTGCGGGCGGAGCTGAGCCTGGAGGGGCGCGCTTGCGAAGTGACCTACCGCATCAAGGGCTCGGGCTGCGGGCCGGTCGCGGTGGAAGTGAACGGCGCGGAACTGCCCTTCATGCGAGGCGAGAACCCCTATCGCGTCGGCGCGGCGGAAGTGCCGCTGGATGCCTTCCGCGATGCCCTGCGTGAAGGACTGAACCGCCTGACGGTGCATCTGGGCGCGGAGGTCGCCGCACGGAAAGCCGCGCCGGCTAAGCCAAAACCGGCCCAAGAAGCGGAAACCAAGGAAGCGCCGGCCGCCGCTGCGCCGGAGCAGCCCGAGGCCACGGCGGCCGAGGCGGAAAGCCAGCCAGCCAAGGCCGGCGCGGTGAAGAAGGCCGTGCCCAAGCGCGAAACCCAAAAGAAGCCGGCGCCCAAAAAAGCGGCGGTGGAACCGGCCGAACCCGCCAAGTCGCGCAAGAGCCCGGCACCCAGGAACGGCCGGCGCGGCGGCAAGCCCAAGGCCGACAAGCCCTGAGCCGGCGCGGGCCGCCGGGGCCCGCCCGTCAGGCCATGGAATTGCAGCTTCGGGACGCAGGTAGTGGACAAAGAGAAGATACCCCATAAGGTCACCGGCGCGCGCTTCGTGCGCGCCGTACGCAACTTCGCCGCGTCGGAGGATGGCTGGAAGGCCAAGCTGCTGTTCGGGGGGCTGTTCGGCCTGCTATTTGCCATCAACGGCATGAACGTGCTCAACAGCTATGTGGGCCGTGATTTCATGACCGCCATTGCTGACCGCAACAAGGCGGAATTTATCCGCCAGGCCCTGTTCTACATTGGCGTGTTCGCCGGCTCCACCCTGGTCTCGGTGATCGCACGCTTCGCGGAGGAACGCCTGGGCCTGCTCTGGCGGCACTTCATCACCCGGCGTGCCGTCGTCCAGTACCTGGAGGACGGCACCTACTACCGCCTGAACGCCAGCGGCGACCTGGAAAACCCCGATCAGCGCATTGCCGAGGACGTGCGGGTGTTCACCACCACCACCCTGTCCTTCGTGCTGATGCTGCTCAACAGCAGCTTCACCGTGCTGGCTTTCTCCGGCGTGCTCTGGTCCATCAGCCCGCTGCTGTTCATAGTCGCGGTGCTCTATGCCGCAGGCGGCTCGTTCATGACCATCGTGCTCGGCCGGCCCCTGGTCGGCCTCAACTACTTCCAGTTGGACAAGGAAGCCAACTTCCGTTCCAGCCTCATCCACGTGCGCGAGAACGCCGAGGCCCTGCGGGTCGCGCGGCGCGAGGAGCGGTTGGTCGAGCGCCTGATGCAGCGCCTGGAGGACCTGGTGGGCAATCTGCGCCGCATCATCGCCATCAACCGCAACGTGGGCTTCTTTTCCACCGGCTACAGCTGGATGATCCAGATCATCCCGGCCCTGTTCGTGGCGCCGGCCTTCATCGACGGCGAAGTGGAGTTCGGCGTGGTGACCCAGTCGGCCATGGCCTTCTCGATGCTGGTGGGCGCGTTCTCGCTGATCATCACCCAATTCCAGTCCATCTCGAACTTCGCCGCCGTGGTGGCGCGGCTGAGCTATCTGGTGGAGGCCATGGAGCGTGCGCAGTCGCAGGATGGATCGCCCCTCCGACTGGAGTGCAAAGGCACGGAACTGGCCTACCAGGACCTGAGCCTGAACGGCGTGGAAGAAGGCAGCGGCACACTGTTGCAGGGGCTGACCGTCACCATCGCGCCGGGTCAGCGCGTGCTGCTGGCGGGGCCGAACCAGACGGCGCGGGTGCTGCTGTTCCGCGCCACCGCCGGGCTGGTCTGCGCCGGCAGCGGGCGCATCGTGCTGCCGGAGGCCGGCGTGCAGTTTCTCGCCCAGCGGCCTTATTTGCCGCCGGGCAGCCTGCGCCAGGTGCTAGGAGCCGGCGGCGGGGCGCAGGTCAACGACGATCAGGTCTCAGAATTGCTGCGCCGGCTCGAACTGGGACCTGCGTTGGCGCGCGCCGGAGGGCTGGACAAGGAGCAGGACTGGGAAGCCCTGCTGTCCCTGCGCGAGCAGCAACTGCTCGCCTTCATCCATGTGCTGCTGGCCAAGCCCGCCTTCGTTTTCCTCGACCGCATCGGAGCGGCGGTGGGCGGCGAACAACTGGAAACCTTGCTGGAACTGCTGCGCGAGCACGGCATCGGCTACATCGACAATCCCAAGGGCGAAGCGCCCACGCACCTCTACGACGCGGTGCTGGAGTTCAAGGAAGGCGGGGGTTGGGAATGCAAAGCCCAAGGCCGCTGAATTTCGTTTCGTGTTTCGCCACAGGGCCGCAACCGGGGGCGGGCGATGAAGGGTCTCCACTGCGCAAAGGTGTCATCGCTGGTGCAGCATGCCTAGAAATCCCCGATGACAACGGTGGAGCAGAAATTAGCCGAAACAATGTTTCTCCCGGCACTATGGCCGTGAGTGGATTGAAGTACCGGTGCGCTTCGCGGCGCCCAGCACACCCTACGGGCTTGGTCTGGCTGGAAAATGGATTGGGAAGTGACGTGGCGCGTCCCTGCGCCCTGGAAGTTCCTTCTTAAACGGCCTACGCCAGATTGCGGCGGAACAGGAGCGGGATCAGGCCTGAAACGAACAAAGCCAATCCCGGCGGCACTGGAACGGCGGTTACGTTCACGGTCGCGCCGGTGAAGACGGGGGTCACGGCGTTGGCGTTGATGTCCGCGAAGGGGAAAGACGGGGAGCCCGCCAGGGTAATCTCGGACAAGCCGGAGCCCAGGGCCGTAAAGCTCAGTACGGCCACATCAAAGTTGCCGGTTTTCGGCGCGGCGAAGGTATTGAAGCTCGCATCGGTGAGGGTTCCGGAGGCATTGTCCGTGAGTCCGCCGGAAGGCGCGAACTCCCAGATGGAGGCGATGCTGACGCCATCCAGCCGCAGAATCGCCGGGTCGAAACTCAGGTTGAATCCCCCGCCGATCAGGTCTTCGACAAATCCGGTTCCCAAGACGGCGAGTTGAAAGCTGTCGTTGACGCCGACATCCTTGCTTGCCGGAGAAATTGCCAGGGTTCCGCCGAAGGCGTTGGCGCTCAGGGCAAAAAAGGCAAAGGCGGCGGCTGCGATACGATTGCGTAAGGTCTTGTTCATGGCGTTTTCCTTTCAGTGGTTGGTTTGCATCAGCGCTGGAGCAACTCATCCCGGAATTCCCAGCGTCCGCCGGCGGGCAGGAGTCCGCGCCGACGGTCAAAATCAACGGTTTTGGGCCGCGGATTTCGGCGGCGCTTCCCTGTGCCGCGGGAGCCACAAAAGGCTTTGCGGTTCGCTGGTTCGTCGACCTCAGCGAGCGCTGCCCACGATCCAGGCGGAGGGCCCCGGCGGCGCGCCAAACATCTGACGGAAGCGCGCCAGATCAATGCTGTTGACGATCCCGTCGCCATTGATGTCGACACCCATGGTGGCTTCGCGGGTACCGAACTTTTGGCGTAGCAGGGCCAGATCGAGGCTGTTGACGAAACGGTCGTTGTTGAAGTCCGCATCGCAGGCATTGCCGAAGCCGTCCGAATCCCCGTCCAACTGATCGGGGTTCTTGGCCTTCAGGCAATTGTCATTGCTGTCGAACACGCCATCGCCGTCGTCATCCTCTTCCACCAGGGCGGCTTGACCCGCGGCGCCGTCGGGCGAAGCCGCCCTCACCACGAAGTTGCCCTGGAAGCCATGCAGGTCGATGCTGCCCACGCCGGTGTCGTCGATCAGGCCGCGGCCGATGATCCGTCCCGAGGTTGGGTCCAGCGCGACGGCGGTGATCCACTCGGGCTTCAGTTCAGGCGGGCAGGTCAGGCACACCGGGGGAATCTTCAGGTGGGCGATGCCCTTCTCCACCAGGATGTCGATGTTCGGAAACTTCCAGGGCGGACTGACGCGGAGTTTGACCGTGGGATCGCCCAGGAGATTGTAGAGATTCAATTCCTGGCGCAGTCCCTGGACGCCCGGCCGACTTCCGCCCGTGTCCAGGGGGTGGAAATTGGGCGCGCTGCCCGAATCCACACCGGCGATATAGGCTCTGGCGCGATTCAGGGTGTCTCCCAGGCGCAGCACTGGCGTTGCGCTGCCGTAGCCGGGGATCAATCCGGGAAACACCGCGTCGAACAGGCCGAAGGTCAAATGGTTGTTGTCGATCGTGCTGCTCGAGCGGGTGTCGCCGATGATCGCCAAGGCGCCGTCGGCCTTGCGCAGGAAGGCTTCGGACCACCAGGTGCCAACGCCCGCGCCGTAGCCGCTGCCGACGATATTGGCGGGCAGATCCACGGTCTCGCCATCGAAGATGCCGCTGGCGCAGTTGATGCTGAACACCACGGGAAACTGATTATTGGTGACGGAAATCGCGGCCAGGTTGGGGATCCCGAAGGAAGGATCGCCCCAGCCGTCCCACCATCCGTGATCCCGATGGTAGAGCAGCACCGTTCCCTGGTTGACCGCGGCGGCGATATCCGCGGCCGTGCCGTTCCAGGCAAAACCGGGCTTGCGCAGGTCTGCTGGAATCGCCCCGCCGCCGCGCCAGAATTGCGGGTCCGAGGAGGCACTGGCGGCATAGATGCGACGCACCGAGTACCCCAGGCCGAGCAGGTGATTCCGGATGATCTCGGAGGTCTCCGCGAACCAGCGTTGATCGGTAATGCCGCTGCCTTGGAAATAGGAGGCGAAGGTCAGTCGGCTGTAGAAATCCTGGCCGAACAGGGCATTCGCGGGTGGAGCCGTCTCGAAGGCGATGACCTTGCTCACGACCGTGTTGGCCTGGGCCAGCGTGTCCACGGGTATCCTGCCGATGCCGAAGGGCGGTATGGATTCGGCTGTCATGCCCGCGAGGAACTGTCCATACCAGATGTCACTGGCATTCTTCGCGCTGTCCGAGGAATTGTTCGTGTCGTAGTGGGTGGGTACGAACTCGGCATCGCCCAGGAACAAGACCCACTTGGGCTTGATCAGGTGGGTGTTGTAATAGTTCGCCAGCCAGTTTCGAATCTGCGTGGCCGATGCCGACACGAAGGGCGGTGGCGCGATGGTGCTGGTACTGACCACCAGAGTGGAGATGCCCTGGGCGATCTTGTGCGTGGCCAGGGTATTGGCGGCTGCAAGCAGGTTCGGATGGGTAACGATGATGAATCGGTCTCCCGTAATGATGGGAGGTATTTCAAGCGGCGGACAGAATTGCTTGAGAGCAAATTCCCGGTTCAAGGTATAGGAGAGCGCGGGGATTGGGAGGTTCTGAATCTTCTGGTCTATGCCATCCATCAGGCGAGCGCTTTCAGGGTTGGCCAGATGGTCCACGAAGAAACAGCGGCCACCGGTATGGATGATCTTGATCAGATAGGTCCTGTTCCATGTGAGCAGTCCTTTGAGCGGTTCATACCCATAGGGAGAGAAGCGGAAGCTCTCCACATTGGCATCGCCCTTGAAAATAGCCTTGCTCTGCAGGGACTGGCCGGGTCTGAAAAGGCCTCGCTGATATAAATCCTGATTGAATTCGAATTTGGGTAACTCAGGATTTTTCGAGGAGGCTGTTTCAGGCGGTTGAGCCGGATAAATCCGCGCTTCCATACTGGAGGTATCACCCTGGGGTGTCACCTCGACGGCGGCCGATTTGAGGTCGATGGGCAAAGCAAGCGGAAAGCCTATGACCGGCAATTCGGCGCCTCCCGGGCTTTCGCCAATGACTCCGCCCTGCGACAACTCAGCCTGTGAGAAGCGTTCGAATTTTCCGGCCGGTGTATCGACGACCTCCAGTTTGGGGTCATCCACCTGTACTTCAAGCACCGTTGATTCCGTACTTTGCTCGAGTAATCGAACCGAAACCGCTGCCTCCGCATTCGGTGTGGCAAGTGGACTCGATAGGAATACGAGAGCGGCTATCATATTTCTGCTCTTCATTGCTGACTCCTAGCGGGGTGATAATTCGACCCCTGAAGGTTGGTGCAAGACAACTCTGCGGCAAGTCCAGAATTACCCATAGAAAAACTCTGATGAGATACGGAAAAATACTAAAAAATATACTGTGAATGGCAGAGTTACTGAGGTATTTAGTGGTTGCTTAAATACCATGACAAAGAGGATAGTAGTCTGGCATTTTTTGAGTTGAGATAAATTCACGGGCGTAGCCGTTACTTTTTACGGAGCGGTTTTCAAGTAATCTGCTATCGGGGTATTAGCTAGGTATAATTTTGACGGTAAACTTTCTTAGGGTTGCCGCCTGCTGGAGGGGTTAACTCTGGAGAAACTGCGCGGTGGGGAGGGTGCGTGTCGATTGCGAGCGCTACACGTTGCGATCCCTCAGGGGAGGTGTGATAGTGTCGGCGGGCCGGTTCGGGTAGGACAAAGGATTCAAACAAGGGGGAATCAGCATGAAGAGGCGAATGATCGCGTGGGGCTTGGCTGCCGTGATCGCGGCATCGGGAAGTCTGTCTTGGGGGGAAGCGTCGAAAGCCGCACCGGACGAGGAGGAGAGCTTCAAGCTGTTCCGCGCCAGCATGCGCATGGAGAAGCGCGAGTTCGTGAAGGAGTCCATGAATTTGAGCGAGCAGGAGGCAGCGAAGTTCTGGTCCATCTACCACCAGTACGAGGCGGAACTGACCAAGCTGTCCGATCGCCGGATGAAGCTGATCGAGGACTACGCGGCCAACTTCGAGTCCATGTCGGAAGCCAAGGCCGGGCAGTTGGGCAAGACCGCCTTTGAACTGCGGCGTGCGCGGAACAGTCTGCTGGAGAGCTATTACAAGAAGATCGCGAAGGCCCTTTCCAACCGCATCGCCGTGCGTTTCGCGCAGGTTGAGAGCGTGGCCAATGCCGCCGAGGACGTGGACCTGGGCGCGTCCATCCCGTTGATGCCCAAGGACTGATTACGGCCGCGGGGCGTCAGTCCCAGGGCCCGGTCAGGGCGACCTTCAGCAGTTCGGAGGGTTGGGCGGGGTCGTCGGCATCCACGGTGAGGTAAATTTCCCCCGCGCCGGCCCCGGTGCAGATGCCTTCCACCTTGGCGGCGCTTAGGCTGCCGTTCGCTTCGCACAGGGCCGTCCAGCGAGCTTCCCCGTCATCGCCCAAAAGGCCCACGGCCGAACCAGCCACCGGACCGTCGCTCACGGCGTCCTCGGTATTCTCGGCGGAAGCCACGTACAAAAGGCCCTGGGTCGAGACCGTGGCGTCGGTGAAGGTCAGGCGCACGCCGCGCAGATTCCCGAGGTCGTAGCGGCGTATCCCGCCGGGTTTCGGCACCCGTTTTTCGTCGGGGTCGTCCAGATAGTCCTTTAGTTCCTCCCAGTCCAGATCGCAGATGGCATTGACTGGCTGCAGTCCGTCCCGTGCCTCGCCATTGCCGCGATTGAACAGGCGCACGGAGCCATCGCGGTAGATCGCGCCCTCCAGATTGAGCTGGCTGCCGGCGAATGCCTCGGTCTTGCGCAGGCGCCGGTAGAGTTCGGGGGCCCGTTGCAGGCGCAAGCGACCGTCGCTATCCACCCGCACCACCGCATCACGCTGCTTTTTCGAACCGGAGGCCAGTACCAGTAACGACTCCCCGCCGCACCCGGGCACGGTCAGGCAGGCCTCCAGGTCCAGTTTGTGGCGCTTGTTGCCGCGCAAGTCGTCGAACTGGCGCAGGCCTTCGTGGCCCCGGGGCAGGGTGAGGGCTTCCACATGCCCGGACGGCGGGTCGATCAGCGCGATGAAGTTGGCGTCGTCCTGCACCACCGCCAGGCGCTGATTGAACCAGCTCAGGCTGGAACCGGCGCGCACATGGGCGGGGCGGTCGGCGCGGTGATCGGCGCCTTCCGCATAGAGGAGGGGGGTGCGGGAGACGATGGTGGCGCGTAGTTCCGGGTCGCGCCGTGAAACCAGGCAAGAGTCCATCAGCACTTCTCCTTCTTGATGGCCAGCGCGCGGATCTCAGTCAGGCTGGGCCAAGGTGTGGATCTTGAGGAAATTGGTGCCGCCGGAATGCCCCATGGGCAAGCCGCCGACGATGAGTATCTTGTCCCCGGGGGCGGCGAAGCGGCGGGCCAGCAGGCTGGCCTCCACTTCCCGCAGCAGTTCCTCCGAGGTGGCGATGGGCCTGGGCAGCAGCACGGGCCGTACGCCCCAGACCAGGGTCAGGCGGCGATAGACCTTGAGGTGTGGGGTGAGGGCGATGACCGGCACCCGCGGCCTTTCTTCGGCGACCAGCTTGGCGGTGCGGCCGGTTTCGGTGAAGGCCACGATGGCGCGCAGGTTCAGCACCTTGTCCACCGCCGCGATGGCCTCGCTGATGGCCTGAGTGTCGTCGCCGCCGTCCGGCTCGTAGTTGACGACGGGGCGCTCGGGTTCCACGTCCGCCGCGATGCGCGCCAGCATGCGCACCGATTCCACCGGGTATTCGCCCACGGCGGATTCGCCGGAGAGCATCACCGCATCGGTGCCATCCATCACCGCGTTGGCCACGTCGCTGGCCTCGGCGCGGGTGGGCCTGGGGTTGTGGGTCATGCTGTCCAGCATCTGGGTGGCGGTGATGACCGGGATCTTCTTGCGGTTGCACAAACGGATGATGCGCTTCTGGATCAGGGGCACTTTCTCCGGGCTCATTTCCACGCCCAGGTCGCCGCGCGCCACCATGATGGCGTCGCAGGCGTTGACGATGGCTTCCAGCCGGGCGATGGCCTGGGGCTTTTCGATCTTGGCGAGCACAGGCATGTCGGCGGCGCCCCAGTGGGCCAGCAGGGACTTGAGCTCGTGAATGTCCTCGGGCCGGCGCACGAAGCTCAGGGAAACGAAGTCCACGCCCTGCTGCACGCCGAATTCCAGGTCGCGCTTGTCCTTCTCGGTGAGTGAGGGCAGGCGCAGGTCCAGGCTCGGCAGGTTCACGCCCTTGCGGGATTTCAGCAGGCCGCCGGCGACCACGCGGCAACGCAGCCCCGGTCCCGCGACCGCTTCCACCGCCAGTTCCAGCAGGCCGTCATCCAGCAGGATCTGGGTGCCGGCCTGCGCTTCCTCCGCCAAATGGGGGTAGTCGATGCCGACGGTGCCGGCCGCTCCGCGGTACTCAGCCTCGGGCAGCAGGGTGAGGCTCGCGCCTTCGATCAGCGTGATGCCTTCGCCGGGCAGGGTGCCCACGCGCACCTTCGGGCCCTGCAGGTCCTGCAGCAGGCCCAGGGGCAGGTCCAGTTCGTCGGCCACCCCGCGCAGCATCTGCACCCGCTGGGCGTGCTCCTCGTAGCTGCCGTGGGAGAAGTTCAGCCGCGCCACGTTCATGCCCGCAAGCATCATCTGCCGGATGACCTCGGGCGAGTTGCTGGCGGGGCCGATGGTGGCGACGATGCGGGTACGCTGGGGCAGGGGACTCATGGCATTCATGGGCATGACAGCTGAAGGTGGGCGGGGGGCGGGCGTGGGCCGGACTGGCTCATGCGGCCGGCTTCTGCTCGCGCAGCCAGAGGCCGAACATCATCAGCGACCAGCCGCGCAGGCCGATGTCGGCACTCAGGCAGAAGGCCAGGAACCAGGCCTCCGAGCTGGGCCATTGCGCCCACATGAGCAGGCCGAGGAGGATGGAAACCGCCGAGCCCGCCACCGCCGAAGTGCGCTGGGTCAGTCGGGTGGCGTAGATCAGGATGATGCGGATGATGGCTTTGACCAGCAGGTAGGCCACCAGCAAGAGGCTCAGGCGGTCCGGGTTGCCGCTGATGCTGAAGACGATGAGCAGGGCCACCACCACATCCAGCACGCCGTTCTGCAGGTGCAGGAAGAAATCCCGCAGTTCCTTGGCGATGATGGCGTCCAGGCATTCCAGCAGCCCGACGAAGAGGATGACGAAGGCCGCCATGGGCAGCCAGGAGAATTCGCCGGCGTGCATGAGGGAGCCGTCGGGATTAAAGGCCGAGGCGATGGTCAGGGCCACGCCGATCAGCAACTGGGTCAGGCCGCGACCGAACAGCCGCCGCCAGTCGGTACTGAAACGCTCAAATCCTGCAAACTTTTCGCTGAGGCTCATGGGCCTGTCACCCTGCGGTCAAATGAATAGGCTAAGTTTATAGCGATCGACGGGCGGGGGCCGGTCTTTAAGCGACTGATCTCTCCTGCCTTAGCAGATGATAAGCGGGCGGGTGAGCGGGCTCAACCGCGGGCTTCGAACGGAAGCCTACGCCGGCCGGGCGAGACTCGGGATTTCCTACGCGGTTCCTGAGTTGACGGCCCCGGCAAAGGGGCGTTAAATCCCTATGAATACGATGCCTCGGGTTCGCTGGAACCGGGCCAGACCGGGTTCCTCCCATTCAACGGATGACGCTGAGTCGTGAGCGCATTGGCCACGGCGTCACATGTCGGAGACGCGTCAATACCATCACGCCGCATGCGGCCGCCTGTGGGCCACGCTTCATTTCTCGCGCCGATCCTGGCCGCCGATCGCCCAAACCCTGGGCGCGGCCCCGATTTCACACATGAAGGAGTAATGCAATGAGCACCAACACGGAGTCATCCCTCACCGCGATCAGCAGTTTCGGCCCCGCCCGCGCCACCGTGCAGGAAGCGCCGCTCAGCTCCGAGGAACTGCGCAAGATCGACGCTTTCTGGCGGGCCTGCAACTACCTGGCCTTGGGCATGATCTACCTGCGGGACAACCCGCTGCTGCGGGTGCCCTTGAAGCCGGAGCACATCAAGAACCGCCTGCTGGGGCACTGGGGCGCCAGCCCGGCCCTGTCCTTCGCCTACACCCATCTCAACCGCGTCATCTGCCGCGATGACCTGGACATGATCTTCATGGCCGGCCCCGGCCATGGCGCGCCGGGCGTTCTGGCGCCGGTGTATCTGGAAGGCTCCTATTCCGACACCTATCCGGACAAGAGCCTGGACGAGGAAGGCCTGTTGCGCTTCTTCAAGCAGTTTTCCTTCCCCGGCGGCATCGGCAGCCATTGCACGCCGGAGACCCCGGGTTCCATCCACGAGGGCGGTGAACTGGGTTATGTGCTGTCCCATGCCTGCGGCGCGGCTTTCGACAATCCGGAGCTGATCGTCGCGGCGGTGGTGGGCGACGGCGAGGCGGAGACCGGCCCGTTGGCCACCTCCTGGCACATCAGCAAGTTCCTGAACCCGATCCGCGACGGCGCGGTGCTGCCGATCCTCAACCTGAACGGCTACAAGATCAATAATCCGACCCTGCTGGCGCGCATCAGCCATGAGGAGTTGGAGGACCTGTTCAAGGGGTACGGCTACACGCCCTATTTCGTCGAGGGCTCGGACCCGGCCTCCATGCACCAGGCCATGGCGGCGACTCTGGACCGCTGCATCAGCGCCATAAGGGCGGCCCAGAGCGAGGCTCGCAGCAAGGGCGTGGCGCACCGGCCGCGCTGGCCCATGATCGTGCTGCGCAGTCCCAAGGGCTGGACCGCACCCGGCACCATCGATGGCCACAAGGTGGAAGGCTTCTGGCGCGCCCATCAGGTGCCCATCGCCGATGTGCAGAAGAACCCGGCCCACCTCAAGCTGCTGGAAGACTGGATGCTCAGCTACAAGCCCAAGGAGCTGTTCGACGCCGATGGCGCGCCGTCGGCGGAACTGCGCGAACTATCCCCAAAGGGCAACCGCCGCATGGGCTCCAATCCCCATGCCAATGGCGGCGTGCTGAAGAAGGCCCTGCGCATGCCGGACTTCCGCCAATACGGTCTCAGCCTGCCCAAGCCGGGTCAGATCGAGGCGGAGAACACCAAGCCCCTGGGCGTCTTCCTGCGTGACATCATGAAGGCGAACATGAACAATTTCCGCGTGTTCGGTCCGGACGAGAACACCTCCAACAAGCTGCAGGCGGTATACGAGGTCAGCAAGAAGTTCTGGATCGCAGAGTATTTCCCCGAGGACAGCGACGGCACCGAGATGGCGACGGACGGCCGCGTCATGGAGATGCTCAGCGAGCACACCATGGAGGGCATGCTGGAAGGTTATCTGCTCACCGGAAGGCACGGGTTTTTCTCCACTTACGAGTCCTTCGTGCATGTGATCGACTCCATGTTCAACCAGCACGCCAAATGGCTCTCCATCTGCAACGAGCTGTCCTGGCGCGAGGAGATAGCCTCCCTCAACCTGCTGATCACCTCCACGGTGTGGCGGCAGGACCACAACGGCTTCACCCATCAGGACCCGGGTTTCCTCGACGTGGTGGTGAACAAGAGCGCCGAGGTGACGCGCATCTACCTGCCGCCGGATGTCAACAGCCTGCTGTCCGTGGCCAACCACTGCCTGCGCAGCGAGAACTACGTCAACGTCATCGTCTGCGACAAGCAGATGCACCTGCAGTACATGGACATGGACGCGGCGATCACCCACTGCTCGAAGGGCATCGGCATCTGGGACTGGGCCTGCAATGACCAGGGCCAGGAGCCGGACGTGGTCATGGCTTCGGCGGGCGACATTCCCACCCTGGAGGCGCTGGCCGCCGTCGCCATGCTGCGGGAGGAGTTCCCGGACCTGAAGATCCGCTTCATCAACGTGGTGGACCTGTTCAAGCTGCAGCCGGACAACGAGCATCCCCACGGCCTGAGCAAGCGCGACTTCGACAGCCTGTTCACCGTGGACAAGCCCATCATCTTCAACTTCCACGGCTATCCCTGGCTGATCCATCGCCTGGCCTACCGCCGCACCAATCACGCCAACATGCATGTGCGCGGCTACAAGGAAAAGGGCAATATCAACACGCCCCTGGAACTGGCCATCAACAACCAGATCGACCGCTTCAGCCTGGCCATCGACGTCATCGACCGCGTGCCCCGCATCGCGGTGGCAGGCGCCCACGCCAAGGAGAAGTTCCGCAACCAGCAACTGGCCTGCCGCCGCTACGCCTACGAGCATGGTATCGACATGCCGGAGATCGTCGCCTGGCGCTGGCCGTACTAAGGGCGGGGGCGTCGCGGCGAGGGCTCAGGCGTGGAGCGCCTGAGTCAGGCTGGTTCCCACGCGGAGCATGGGAACCAGTAACGGGGGCGTCTCACAGTGTCCTCGCTCCCATGCTCCGCGTGGGAGCGTCTCGCATTCATCATCTTGACCCGCCGCCCGGCCTGGCCTGGCGGCGGCTTTCTGTCTGGAGATCTACGTGTCTGAATCCCCCCTGATCGCCGTCGTAAACTGCGGTTCGGCCACCCTCAAGTTTTCCCTGTTGCGCGATGGGCGCACGCTGCTGACCGCCCTGGCCGACCGCCTCGGCCCCGCCGTGGAATCGGGCCCGCGCATCACCGTCAAGGACGCGGGCGGGGCGCAGCTTTTACAGAGTCCGCTGGCCGCCGGGAGTCATGGCGAGGCGCTCACCTGGTTGTTCCAGTGGCTCAAGCAGGAACATCCGGAATTTACGCCCGCCGCGGTGGGTCACCGGGTCGTCCATGGCGGCGACAAACTGGTGCAGCCGCTGCGCGTGGATGCGCAGGTGCTTTCCGAAATCGAGGCCCTGGTGCCATTGGCGCCTTTGCATCAGCCGCATAATCTGGCACCCATCCGCTTCATCGCGGAGCGCTTCTCGCAGCTGCCGCAAGTGGCCTGCTTCGACACGGCCTTCCACGCCAGCCAGACCCGCATCGAGCGCCTGTTCGCCCTGCCGCGGGAACTGGAGGCGCGCGGCATCCGCCGCTACGGTTTTCATGGCCTGTCCTACGAATACATCGCCCAGCGCCTGCCGGAACTGGATGCCGCCGCGGCTTCGGGATGCACGGTGGTCTGTCATTTGGGCAACGGGGCGAGCCTTTGCGCCATCCGGGATGGCCGGTCCGTGGCCAGCACCATGTCCTTCACCGCCCTGGACGGCATCCCCATGGGCACCCGCAGCGGCGCGGTCGACCCCGGTGTGCTGCTGCACCTGCTCATGGAGGAAGGCATGGAGGCGAAGCAGTTGCACGATCTGCTGTACAAGCGCTCGGGGCTGCTGGGGCTCTCCGGCATCAGCTCGGACATGCGCGATCTGCTGGACAGCGACCGGCCCGAGGCGGGCGAGGCGGTGGAATATTTCTGTTACCGCATTGCCCGCGAGATCGGTTCCCTGGCCGCGGCCCTGGGCGGCCTGGACTGCCTGGTGTTCACCGGCGGCATCGGCGAGCATGCGGCTCCGGTGCGAGCGCGGGTAGGCGAACTGTGTCGCTGGTTGGGGGTCGAAATGGACATGGCCACCAATGAGGGGCATGGCACCCAGTTGCAGGCGCCGGGCAGCCGCGTGAAAGTGCTGATGATTCCAGCCAACGAGGAAGGCATGATCGCGGCACACACGGCGCGCGTCCTGGGATTGACCGTCGCCCGATGATTCCGACGACACGAGCATGCTGCGTTTTCTCAGTTCCCTTTTCAACTCCCCACAGGAGTCCGCCACTGGCATCGACGAGGCCCTGATCGACAAGGGCATCGAACGCCTGCTGGCCGGCACCGACCCGCGCATCCGCGCGCTGCCCGCTTACCGCAAGCATTTGCGCGATCCGGTGGCCGGCGCCATCGAGCATGTCATCGCCCTGGTGGAGCGCTTGCCCGAGCCGGCCCCCATAGGCCCGAGGCATTATGGCGAGGACCCGCGGCTGAAATCGTTCTTCGTCTCCGCCGAGCACATGAGCGAGGTGTTCGGCAAGTTCCGCATGCTGCGGGATTTTCTCAAAAGCGTCAGCGGGCCACCGCCGGATGAGGTCTTCGGCCTGCTCACCATGGCGCGGGAGGAGCGCCAGGTGCTCGGCATGGAGTTGGATGGCGACCGGGTGCGCAAAGATGTGCTGCAAGTGGCGGTGAACTTCACCGGCCACCGCTACATCGGGCCGGCCGGCAGCGACCCGGACAGCCGCCGCCAGCTTAAGATCAGGGCCTTCGACTTCCTGGTGGAGCGGGCGCTGGAACGCTTGATGGAGGCCCGCAGCAGCCGGCGCGAACTGGACCGCCAGCGCCGTCTCCTCAAACAAAAGCTGGATGCCCTGCACGCCGGTGATTTCGGGCTGGGGCCCATGCTCAAGGAGGCCAACGGCGAGCATCCGGACGCCGCCAGCCTGGAGGCGGAGATCGAGCGCATCGACGCGGAATACGGCGAGTTCCGCAGCGACCAACTGGGCCTGGAAGAATCCCTGGAATGCCTGCTGGAGGTGTTCGGCCAGCCCTCCGATTGGCTGGCGGCGCGTGAACTGCGCCTGCGCCTGGATTCCCGAGGCATCCGGGTGGCGGAATCCACCTCGACGGCGGCCCATGACCTGAACCTGACGGAACTCTACTCCGGCAGCGGAGTGACCCGTATCATCCTGTTGGGGCGCATCGCCCGCTGCGATATCCCGGAGGCGCCGGACATGTGGAAGAGCGCCGCCCGTTACCTTTGAATTTGATCCACAGCCTCTGACCCAAGGAGAACGACATGACCGACGAAAACAAAGAACTGGGCGTTGCCATCACCCTGCTGGAGCGGCTGGCCTCGGAGACGGTGCCCAAGGCCCTGGAGATCAAGGAGCGGGTCGATCGCGGCGAGAAGCTGGACCACTGGGACATCGAGTTCCTGGAGAAGCTGTTCAAGCGCGCCGAGGAAGTGCGGCCCATGGTGGACCGCCACCCGGAATACCAGGATATCTTCGCGAAGGCCGTGCACCTATACAAGGAGATCTCCGATCAGGCCCTGAAGAACGAACAGGCCAGCGGCGGTTGCTGATCGACCGCCGCGGGGGGTAGGGCATGCTCGGCGACTGGCTCCCGCTGCTGCGGGACCTGCGCGTCTATCGGAGGGAGTGGCTGGCGCGGGACGTGATTGCGGGGCTGTCGGTGACCGCCGTGCAGATACCCACCGCGATTGCCTATGCCAACCTGGCCGGCTTTCCGCCCGAGACCGGCCTCTACGCCAGCATGCTGCCGGTGCTGGTGTACGCCCTGTTCGGTTCCTCCCGCCAACTGGTCCTGGGGCCCGACGCGGCTACCTGCGCCATGCTGGCTGCCCTGCTGATGCCCCTGGCGCACGGCGATGGCGCCTATTACCTACGGCTATCGGCGGCCCTGGCGATCACCGCCGGTCTCTTGATGGTGATTGGCGGTATGACCCGCCTGGGCTTCATCGTCAATTTCTTCGCCCGGCCCATCCTTATTGGCTTCCTCAACGGCATCGCCCTCAGCATCATCGTCGGGCAGTTGGGCAAGCTCTTGGGCATCGTGGTGCAGCACCGCGACTTCGGACCGTCCCTGCTGGAGCTGGCCCGGCGCCATGCCGAGGCGGAATTGCCCAGCCTGGCCGTAGGACTCGCGACCCTGCTGATCCTGATTCTGCTCAAGCGCTTCGCGCCGCGCTCGCCCATGGCCTTGATCGCCTTGCTGATCGCGGGCATCGGGGTCTACCTGGCCGGCCCCGATCCGGAGCAGGTGAAGCGGGTAGGCGAGGTGCCTTCCGGCCTGCCCGCCTTCGCCCTGCCGGGCATCGGCTACCAGGGCGTCCAGGGCATCTTCATGAATGCGGTGGGGCTGGTCATCGTCAGCTTCACCAGCGGCATGCTCACCGCCCGCAGCTTCGCCGAGCGCAACCGCTACAGCATCGACGCCGACCAGGAGATGCGCGCCATCGGCCTGGCCAATATCTTCTCCGGCCTGTTCGGCGGCTTCGCCGTCACCG
Source organism: Methyloterricola oryzae (assembly GCF_000934725.1). NCBI lineage: Bacteria > Pseudomonadati > Pseudomonadota > Gammaproteobacteria > Methylococcales > Methylococcaceae > Methyloterricola > Methyloterricola oryzae. The sequence continues at coordinate 77,719 of NZ_JYNS01000015.1, read as the reverse complement.
GGGCCGATTCGCGCACGGCGGTGAACGATGCCAGCGGCGGCAAGACCCAGTTGGTGTCGGTCACAGCCGCACTGGCCACCGCCGGCGTCGCCCTGTTCCTGGCCGGGCCTCTCGGCTACCTGCCGATCCCGGCTCTCGCGGCGGTGCTCATCTTCTCCGCCTGGGGCCTGCTGGACCTGGCCAGCGTGCAGCGCCTGCGCGGAATCGACCATTTCGAGTTCACCCTGTCCCTGGTGACCACGGTGGGCGTGCTCGCCATCGGAGTGCTGCCCGGGGTGGTGATCGCCATCCTGATGGCGCTGCTGAACGTCCTCATCAAGATCTACCGCCCGCCCGACACCTTGATGGGGCGGGTGCCCGGCCTTGAAGGCTACAACGACCTGAACCTGGCGGAGGATTCCAGCCCGCTGCCGGGCATCATCATCTACCGCTTCGACGCGCCCCTGCTGTTCTTCAACGCCGAGTACTTCAAGGCGCGCGTGCTCTCCCTGGTGGATGGCAGCGCCTTGCCGCCGCGGTGGTTCATCTTCAACGCCGAGAGCGTGAGCCAACTGGATAGCACCGGCGCGCTGGCCCTGCGGGATGTGCACGCGGCGCTGGAAGAGCGGGGCGTCCAACTGGTGATCGCCCGCCCCAAGCTGTATATGCGCAAGTTCGGGCAGGCCCTGGGTGTGGCCGAGAAGCTCGGAACGGATAACATTTTCCTGAGCGTGCGCTCGGCGGTGGAGTCGGCGCTGGAGCGGGACTCGCAGCGGGCCGCGACACCGCAGGTTTCGGGCGCAGCAGACGGCGCGCGATGAAAGTAGCGGTGCCTCTGGCGCCGCGCCGGTTTCAGTTTTCGGAGGAAACGTGCCATGAAGAAAGACCGCGAGAAAAAGTCACCTAGCAAGAAAGTAGCCGCCGTGGCTGAGGCGCGGGAGAAGCTCAAGCGCAAGGAATACGAGAAGGAGCTGCGCAAGCTGCAGGCGGAGCTGTGCGCCGTGCAGGAGTGGGTGAAGGCCACCGGACAACGCGTGATCCTGGTCTTCGAAGGTCGCGACGCCGCCGGCAAGGGCGGCACTATCAAGGCCATCACCGAGCGGGTCAGTCCGCGGGTGTTCAAGATCGTGGCCCTGCCGGCGCCCTCCGACCGCGAGAAATCGCAGATGTATATCCAGCGCTACATGGCCCATTTCCCCGCGGCAGGTGAAGTCGTGATCTTCGACCGCAGCTGGTATAACCGCGCCGGAGTGGAACGGGTCATGGGTTTCTGCAGCGAGCAGCACGTTTCCCGCTTCATGGAACTTTGCCCCTTCGTCGAGAAGCAGATCGTCGAAAGCGGCATCATCCTTCTCAAGTACTGGCTGGAAGTGGGCGACGCGGAACAGGAACGGCGCTTCCGCGCGCGCATCGACGACCCGGTGCGGCAATGGAAGCTCTCCACCATGGATCTGCCCTCGCGCGAGCGCTGGTTTGAGTATTCCAAGGCGCGGGATGAGATGCTGGCGGCCACCGACAGCGAGCAGGCACCCTGGCACATCGTGCGCTCGGACGACAAGAAGCGGGCGCGCCTCAACCTGATTGCCCATTTGCTCAAGCAGATTCCCTATGAGCATCTGCCGAAGAAGAAGGTCAAACTGCCCAAGCGCGACATGAAACACGCCTACGACGACGTCGCCAGCATCGCCAATCGGCGCTGGATCGAAGAGCGTTATTGAACCGTGACGGCGTGGACCCTGCCGCGCCCCTTCAGGACGAGAATTCCCAGTGACCAAAGGCATCTACATCACCAGCGCCGCGCCCCAGAGCGGCAAGACCGTCATCGCCCTGGGGCTGATGGACTACCTTGCCGGGCGTTGCCGCGTCGGCTTCTTCCGGCCCATCGTCAAGGAGGGGGAGACCGACGCGCTGCTGGGCCTCATGGCCTCGCGCTATCAACTGCCGTTTCCGGTCGCGGACATGGCCGGCTGCAGCTACGAAACCGCTCGCCTTTTGATGGCGGCGGGGCGTTCCGAGGACCTGTACGGGCAGGTGCTGGACCGCTACATGCGCCTGGCCGACCAGTGCGATTTCGTGGTCTGCGCCGGCACCGACTACCGCGATGCCTCGGCGGTGTTCGAGTTGGAATTCAACATGGAAATGGCCAATCATCTGGGGTTGCCCGCCGTGGCGGTGATCAAGGGCTGCGAGCGCCCGCTGGCGGACACCCTGGAAGCCACCCAGGTGCTGGTGAATACCCTGCGGGATCACCATTGCGAGGTGCTGGCGGTGGTGGTGAACCGGGCGGAGCCGGAGGCGCTGCAATCCCTGGAGAAGGAGTTGAGCCGCGCCCTGCCAGGCGACTACCCCTGCTATGTGGTGCCGGAAGACCCGCGCCTGGAGCGGCCCACGGTGCGCGAGATCGCTGGGGCCATCCAGGCGGAGATCGTCAGCGGCAGTGACGAGTTGCTGGCCGGCGGCGTCACCGGCATCAAGGTGGCGGCCATGGAGCTGCCCCACTTCCTCGATCATCTGGAGGACGGCAGCCTGGTCATCGTGCCCGGCGACCGTTCCGACATCATCCTCGGCGCCCTGGCGGCGGGGCTGTCCGGCCGCTACCCGCACATTGCCGGCCTGGTGCTCACCGGCGACCTGCAGCCGGCGCCGCAGATCCAGGGGATGTTGGCGGGGCTGGGCATCACCAGCATACCCATTCTCAGCGTGCCCAGCGACACCTTCACCACCGCCATTCAGGTGCACGCGGTGGAATCGCGCATCGGCGCCGAGGACCGGCGCAAGATCGCGGCGGCCCTGGGCTTGGTGGAAGCGCACATGCGCATCCCGGAACTGACCGAGCGGGTGAGCCTGGACAAGTCCGAGCGTGTCACGCCGCTCATGTTCCAATACGACCTGATGCAGCGCGCCAAGCGCCAGAAGCGCCACATCGTGCTGCCCGAGGGTACCGACGAGCGGGTGCTGCGGGCGGCGGAAATGGCTGTGCTGCGGGAGATCTGCCACATCACCCTGCTGGGCGAGGTGGACGATGTGCGGCGCAAGATCGCCTCCCTGGGCCTGAACCTGGGCGAGGTGCCCATCATCGACCCGCTGCAGTCCGAGCAGCGCGCGCCTTTCGCCGAGCAGTACTTTCAACTGCGCCAGCACAAGGGGATCACCCGCGAGATGGCCCACGACCTGCTGGGCGACCCCAACTACTTCGGCACCATGATGGCCTACCTGGGCCAGGCGGACGGCATGGTCTCCGGCGCCACCCACACCACCGCCGCCACCATCCGCCCGGCCCTGGAGTTCGTCAAGACCCTGCCCGGCATCTCCATCGTTTCCAGCGTGTTCTTCATGTGCCTGGACGACCGGGTGCTGGTCTACGGCGACTGCGCCATCAATCCGGACCCCACGGCGGAGCAACTGGCGGACATCGCCATCAGCTCGGCGCAGACCGCCGAGGCCTTCGGCATCGCGCCGCGCGTCGCCATGCTCTCCTATTCCACGGGCGAATCGGGGCAGGGGCCGGACGTGGACAAGGTGCGGGCCGCCACCGCCCTGGTGCGCCAGCGCCGGCCTGACTTGCTGGTGGAAGGTCCTTTGCAGTACGACGCCGCCATCGACGCCGACGTGGCCAAGCTCAAGGCTCCCGGCAGCCTGGTGGCGGGGCGCGCCAACGTCTTCATTTTTCCAGACCTCAGTGCCGGCAATAACGCCTACAAGGCAGTGCAGCGCGCTGCCGACGCCATCGCCATCGGCCCAGTGCTGCAGGGTTTGAAAAAACCCATCAACGACCTCAGTCGCGGCGCCCTGGTGCCGGATATCGTCAATACCATCGCCATAACGGCGATTCAGGCGCAGATGGGGTGAAGTGCGGATTAGTATTTGGGTGAAGGTGTCACGGCTTTCTTTTTCTCTTCCAGTTGGGGAGGATAAAAAGGTCCGATTAAATATTTGTTATGGGCTCGTAGGAGACTATGTCAAACGATGCTCTGAAAGAATTACATAGCCAGCATCGAACCGGGCAAGAAAAGTACACCTACTTTTTGCTTGGGGCGGCCGGGGCCGCTGTCGGGTTCGCATTACAGTAAACGGCTAGCACCAAAATGAGTTTGCCGATGATCCCGCTCGGAATAGCCGTGCTTCTATGGGGACTTAGTTTCTACTTCGGTTGTAGAAATTTGCTTTGGGTACAGACATCCATAATGGCAAATTACTCTCTGCTTCAGTTGCAGAACGGCGTTCACTCCGAGCAGCCAGATCATCCCGAATTATTGGCTGCGGCGATGCGTGGTGTCCGTTCTGCTCTAGATAGCAATATAAAAAGGGCCCAATTTTTTGGAATATGGCAATTCCGATTGCTGATCGCAGGCGCAGTTTTTTTCGTTGCTTGGCACATTTTGGAAATGGCAATCCGAACCTTTTCGCCATAACAAATACGTCAGCGGGAATGGGGTTCCGAATGCGTCGCTCTGCGACGTTCTTTTCTCGCTTTCTCCGGGAGTCGGCAGCCCGCATAGGATGTGCCGACGAAGGAGGCGCATCGGTAGATGTGTGATTGCATGTGTCGCTCCGCGACGTTATTTGATTCCGGTTTTCGCACCGGGGGCGAGGTCCTTTCTTTTGCGTCGCCAAAAGAAAGGACCCAAAGAAAAGGCGACCCGGAGGCCGCTTACTCCCTGCGCTTCTCGCTTCCAGCCGGGGTCTATCGAAGGGGCTCCTGCCCCTCGATAGACGCGCCTCGTCCCTGATGCGCCCCTTCGGGCTGTTTCCGTCTGCAAGCTGCGATGCTCGGCGCGGCCTACGGGCTGCAAATCCCGAACTCTCTTGCCTGGTTCCCATGCTCTGTGTGGGAACCGGCTCTTTTATCTGGGTTGATGCGACTCCTTCGTCGGCACATCCTATTCAAGCTAATGCCAGGGACCCCAACCTCGCCACCTGTGCCCGCGCATCCTATGCCGGATATTCGGGCTTTCCATTACCAAGCCATGAATTCGCGGCACCCTCGCGGAGTGGGATTTCTGGAAGCTCAGGCAGTAACATGTGGCTGCCTTTCAAATGACAACATGAGGAAAGCCGAAATGAAACATGGGTGGTGGGTTGTTGTACCTGTCTTGTTTGCTTGCTCCGCAGGCATCCCGGCAGTTGCTCTGGCGGAGAAGCCGACCTTCAACTGTGCAAAGGCGCAGGGGGAGGTGGAGAAGCTGCTCTGCAGCGACGCTTCCCTGGCGGCGCTCGATCAGAAACTCGACAAGGTCTACAAGGCCGCTTCGGCCAAGGCCAGCGGCAAGCTGGCGGCGCAACTGCGAGCCGAACAGCGGGGTTGGGTGAAGGGCCGTAACGATTGCTGGAAAGCAAAGGAAAAGACCTGGATCACCGCGACCTGGACCGTCGACAGCTTAAAGGGCTGTGTTGAAGCCCAGTACCGCCTCCGCACCTCGGAGTTGCAATCGGTCTGGAGGCTTATGCCACCGAAGACGGTTTCGTATGCCTGTCAGAACAATCCGGCGAATGAGGTCGTGGCGAATTTCTTCGAGACGGATCCGCCCACGATTCGCTTGGAGCGTGGCGATCGCACCGTGACCCTGTGGCGCGTGGGCGTCCCCGACGACGGACACTACGAGGGACAGAATGTCAGCCTCGAGGAGAAGGGCAACGAGCTGAAGCTCAGCTGGCTGAACACGGACACAGGCAATACCGACGAACTGCAGTGCAAGAAACGGTAGTCGGAGGTGGTGGAGAGTCGTCTTGCACTCCCATTCGCTTGGCGCAGGGGGTGCCTACTGGGCTTTGGTTCGAATGCGGGTAACGGAGTCGCGTGAAGAGAAGGGACCAGCAGGAATTACCTTGTGCCCGAGCCAGCGTGGCGTCATACACGGCCACGGCTGCGGCACCAGCATTAGCCGCTCCGCCTTACACGCCCTGCGCTCGGCGGCGCCTCAGAACGCCAGTGCCAGCCCCACCATGCTGAGGATGGACGGGGTGTGGCGGTTGGTGCCGCCGCTGGTCTGCGCATAGACCGCCAGGCGCTGGTTGACGGTCCACAGGAAGCCGGCGCCGACCGCATTCTGGGTCAGCTTCTCGCTCTGATTGGCGGTCGGGTTTTGGGCGTTGGGCAGGCGCGGCAGGGTCATGGCGTTGTAGAAGCCATGAACGAAGATGGCGAAATCCTTGTTGAAGAGGTCGCGCTGCAAGCCCCACTGGAAGCTGAATTCCCAATCGTCGTTGCCGAGGGCATCGCGCACGCGGGTGACGCCCAGGTTGTACTCCAAGTCGATGTCGAAGGGCAGTGACTGATCGAAGTTAAAGGTGAACGAAGGTTGCGTGCCGCCGTTGAAGGCGGCGCTGCCCAGCCACTGGGTCTGGATATAGGCCTCGAATCCGGCCGCGGGCAGGAAGTAATCCGGCTTTTCGGTCCAGAGCTGGATCTTGGTGTCGAAGGCCAGGGGGGAGAAGCCCCAGGTGGAATCCTGACCGCCCTGCCAACTGACGCCATTGCCGAACAAGCGCAGTTCCACATCGTCGTTGATTCCGTAGCGCAGCAGGAATTCGGCATTGTATTGGGCCGGTGTGTCCTGGCTGTTGCTGTAGTAGGTGAAGGGTGACAGTTCCACATAGGCACGGCCCTTGGGCAGGGTGAACGCGCTGTTGGGGAAGTTGGCCAGGTCGGGGCCGGGATTGGCGATGTCCGGCTGCGAACGCCATTGTTCGATGTTTTCCGGGAGGCGCGCGCGGGAACGGTTGAAGCGGCCCTTGAAGAAATCGTCGTGTACCTGTTCCGCCCGCCGCTGAGCATATGCATGGACTTGCTCGTAACCCGTGTAGGCCGGTTTTGCGCCGGGCGTGCGTTGCACCGGCTCGCCTCTTGACTGGCACCAGACGGTGCGCGCCTGCAATCGCCCGTATTCGCGAAAGTAGGCAAAGGAGTCCTCATGGGGCAGGGGGGGCAGAGTGGCCGCAGGCGTCGCTGTGCCGCCCGCAGCGGCTGCCGGATCCGAGGGGGACAACGGGTGCGCACAGCCCGAAATCAACAGGATGCCCGCGAGACAGCCCGCGGCACCGCCCCTCGGCAGGCGTCGGCCGGGGTGGTTGCGCGGGCTGCGGTGATTCATGCGGGCCACGCGGCTATTTCAGCAGCGGCAGTTCGTCCGCGATGCCGGCTTCCACCGACGCGTAGATCTTGCTTTCAATCTGGTAGTAGCGCGCCAGTTTCTTGATCGGCAACACCCGCTCGAAGCGGGGCAGAAATCGCTGCTTCAAGGCGGCCCGCGATTCTTCCAATTGCAGGCGGTCGCGGAGCAGCTGCCGCGCCATATCGTCGGTCATGGCGTCGTAATTCTCGCCAAAGCGAGCGATGATCGTCCGCCGGCGCTCGGTCAGGACATTCAGATCTCGCTCGAACTGCTCGTACACCGGCCAGAAGCGCTTGGCTTCTTCCGGCGTGAGCTGCAGGTTGTCGGCGATGATGCGCTTGCGCTCCCGCCCGTAGGCCTGGTCGGCGGCGGCCAGGGAATCATCAGCCTGAACCTGCGGGTCGGCCTGGATGCCATCGGAGGCGGCGAGTGTCAGGGCCAGGCAGCAGCGTCGCAAAGTCCTTTTCCAGCTTGCCATGTCCCTGTTTCGTCAAAGTTCGGACAGGCGGCGGACGTCGAGGTGGCGCAGGTCCACGTAGTCCTCGCTGTCAGGTCCGGTGTTGATGATGATACCGCCCGCCGTGGCCACGTACTCGCAGTGGAACTCGGTCCTCTTGCTGCGCACATAGCGCTGGATCAGTTCGTGTATCACCGCATAGGCCACTTCCGTGGCCTCCTTCAGGGGCGATTCCGCCGCGAGGATGCGCTCACGGAAGGGCAGCAGACGGCGCTCCAGGGTCATCTGCTCGGTATCGTCATCGTCGTGGGGCGGCCGGTAGTCGGCGGAAGAGCGCAGATGTTCCACCGCCACGTGCAGCGCGCCGCAGGCACCCGTCTCCTTGTGCTGGCCAGGGCGCTGCAGTTTTCCCAGCGTGCCCTCCGCAGAGATGCCAATGTGGGGGCCATACACGAACAGCACGGAACCGCCGTCGGGCACGTGATGGGCCAGGGCCTGGATGCCGGTCAACCCGGAATAAGGCAGGCCCGCCAATCCCCCCATCGCGAACGGGCCGAGGAAGTCCTTCTTGAGCCTGGACTTGGCCTTAGCCAAAGGGGTCTCCGACTCCCGCATGGGGATGATGTCATCGGCGCAGATCGAGGTGGCCAGCAGCAGCTTCGTGAGATCCACTCCGTGCTTTTTCACCTCGGTGCGAAGCCTTTCCACGAAGTCGATTTCGGTGATGGCGCCGGGGTAATGCCGTTGGACGTGGGACGCGATCATTCCGGTTGCCCCCGTCAGGCCGCGGATACCGGCAGATAGTAGAAGCCGATCGCCAGCATGAAATAAACCGCCAGCAGCATCAGACCTTCCAGCCAAGTGGAGCGACCATCATTGGTGATGGTGCGAATGACCACGACGGTCAGCACGATGGACATGACCTCCACGGAGGTGAACAGCAGGTTCATTTTCACGCCCAACAGCGGCGCGCTGAACACCAACAGGGGCACGGCGAGGAGGATCATCTGGATGCTGGAACCGATGGATGCCTCGATGGCCAGGTCCATCTTGTTGTTGCCGGCAAAACGGACGGCGCTGATGATCTCGCCGATGCCGCCTGCGCCCGCCAGCAGGATGATGCCGCTGAAGATGGGGGTGAGGCCGAGCTGTGCACTGGTGGGTTCCAGGGCATCGGTGACCACTTCGCTCATGACCGCCAGCACCAGGGTCGATACCGTTAGCACGGTTAGGGACTTGCCGCGCGACCAGACCTCGGCGGGCGCCTCGCCCAGCCCCACTTCCGGCATGACGGAGACATCCCCTGGCTCGGCCTCCACCTTGCGGAACAGGGTGATGCCGAGGGAGGTCAGGTAGATGAGCAACAGGACCACGCAAATCTCCCAGCTCAGCTCCAGTTCCTCCTTGGGCGATGACAGGCTGAAAACGGCGGGAATGATCAGGCCGAAGCCGCACAGGGTCAGTAGTCCCGCGTGAATCTGGATGGTTTCTTCGTCGAAACGCTGGGTACCGTGCTTGAGCCCGCCCACGAACATGGCCAAGCCGAGGCCGAAGAGAAGTTCGATGAGGATGGAGCCGGTGATGGAGGCCTTCACCACCTCGCCCAGGCCGTTTTTGAGAGCGAACATGGCGATGATGATCTCGGGTGCGTTGTTCAGCGAGGCGTTGAGCAGTCCGCCGACGGTGGAACCCAGGGTCGCCGACAGGGCTTCGGTCGCCTCCGCCATGATCTCGGCCAGGGGATAGATGGCGACCAGTGACACCAGGAACACCAGGCTGGGGCTTGCGTCCAGCCAGCGCATCGCCAGAGCGATGGGGATGGCCAGCAGCAGCCCGTTGCGCACGTTGAATCCGGATTCTTCGGACGCCTTCGAATGTTTCGAAGCCTTCTTCTCACCGACGCTCATAATGCCTCCTGTATCGCAAATTCTGCTCAGCGTGGTCCTACGCTCCATTCATCCGGCCTGGCGCGGCTGCTTTTGCGCCGCGCCTTCTCATCATCGTGGCAGCGTTCGGTCAGGGCTTGCCCGGTGAGGGGAAGCGCCGCTCCAGATCGTCCAAAAAGCGTGATATCTGCTTCATGCCGGCCTTGGCGGCGGGCGACTGGGGTCGGAATCCGATCATGGACTGGACGCGCGAGGCGGTTTGCGGCCACAGGATCACGCCACCCGCCACCATGAAGGGCAGGCCGAAGATGCCCGGGGCCACGAAGCCGGCAAAGCCGACTCCGAACAGCATCCAGCCGACGTCCCGCGGCAGTTGCTGCAAGCGCTCGTCGCCAACAGGGTCGGGAGCGGCAGCCTCCGGAGCCTCCGGCTGTTGCCTAGCCCGGATCCAGACGACCTTGCCGTCGGACTCCAGGGTATGCAGGTCTTTGCTCTCGATCTCGCTCATGGCGCCTTCCCTTCTTAAAGGCTTCTCGACGGGGTGATCCAGGCGACCTTGCCCCGTTCCCGCAGCCAGTGCTCCTGAAACACGCGTTTGGCGGTCTCGCCCGCCCGGTTCACGAACTCCCGGTTCAGGTAGGCGTTGAAGGCAATGCTGAAGCCCGGCACCAGCACGCCCAGTTCCGCTCCCAGAACCGCCCGTTGCAGGGCCTTCTGCGCGGACTCCTCGAAGGCCTGACGCAAGAAAGTCGTCTCGATCTGGCGTTGGTAATTGCTCATGGCCCGCTTGCGATCCGCGGCGCTGTTGGCCGTGGAGAGGGCGAGCACATGCAGCATCAGTTCCTTGTCGCCGGGCTGGTCGATGCTGAACCCGTAAGCCTGCGAGACCCGGTATATGACGCGCATGGCCCCTGCCAGCAGCACCGGCAGTCCCGCGGCGGCGGCCACCGGGCCGCCGGTTCCGGTGGCGGCACCCATGCCCAAGGCGATGGTGCCGGCGTCCCGGATGATGCGGCCGGAAAGCGCGTCGGCAAATTCCAGGGGCTTTCGCGCCAGTTCTTCCAGGGACTGGATGCCTTCCGCCTGAAGTTCCGCGTCCTTGAGGATGCTGTCGTCCCGGGCTAGGCTGCCCGCCATCTTGTTCAAGCCCTCGATGGCCGCGCTGACCGCGCCTTGCGGCATCAACCGGTTGGCCAGTTTTCCCACCGGCGCCGCCAGAGCCCCGGTGATCCGCGTGACCAGGCTCGGCCTTTTGGCCTTCCAGGCGGCAATTTCGGCGACCTGGGATGCCTCGTACTCGCTCAGGGCCGGCTGCGGCAGCTTGGCCTGAAGCTTTGCTGCCCTCATGCAGGATCAGGGCCCCTTGCGCGGGTAGCGCTTGTCCAGATCATCCAGAAACCGGTTGATCTGCTTCATGGCGCCGTGGAACGCCTTGGGGGAATGGCCCTGACGCCAGCGCTCGATGCGCTTGCGGTTACCCGGCCATAGCGCCATGCCGCCCAGAATCAGGAAGGGCGTGCCCAGCACGCCGGGCACCACCAGGCCGACGATGCCGGCGGTGATCAGAGCCCAACCCGCACCTCGGCTGACATGCTCGGCGCGCTCCACCACCTGCTCGTCGGCCGGGTCCATAGGCTCGGCCGGCGCCACAGCGATCGCGGTGGATTGCGAAGGCATAGCCTCGGATTCCGGTTCCGGCGGGGGCGGTGCTGGTCTGGCCTGTGCCTTTTTGCGCGCGGGCTTGGCCGCCGCTGGTGCATCCCCACCGGTTTTGCGCTTGGCTCGCGGCTTTTTTGGAGTTTGAGCTTCGCTCATGCGCGTATCCCCTCGTGGGCCGTTGCCGCAGCGCCGGAATCCGCCGCCTGCCGGTAGACATTGAAAACGCCAATATTGGCCAGCACGCCAGCGGTGATGCCATTCAGCATCCCGGCATAGCCGCCGGCGACGCATAGGAGGTTCGGCAATAGAGAGCGCCGGCTGAGTTCGCGCACACGGCTCTCATGACCCAGGGCCAGTGCGGTGACTTCCGCCAACCCGTGCAGCGAATCCCCCAGCAGGGCCAGGTCGGCGCCGGTGGAGGCGCCGTTAGCTCCGCCCAAGGCTACGGCCACATGGGCTGCCCGGGCCAGTTCGGGATTCATTCGAGGAGCGACATAGCTCGCCTTGACGCCGCGCTTGCGCAGGCCGTGAAGAAAACGGATCTTCTGTTCAGGGTTGAAGTCCCCGCCGTGGAGTTCGATCCCCAGGCGCTGGGCCAGAGCGGCGGTTTCCGCCTCCGGGCCGCTGGACAGCAGGAACACCTGAAGGCCCTTAGCCCGCAACTGACGGATGGGCTCGGCGGCGCGGGCCAACTGCCCGGTGCGAAACGAGAGGCGCGCGACTTCATTCCCGTCGATTTCCACAACCAGCGGTGGCGGCGACTGATCGTCCGGGCTCGTCTCATCGCTGTTCAGGGCGATGGTGTGCTGGCCCTGGCGCACGGCGACACGCCGTTCCTCCAGGGCGATGAGTTGCGGCACGCGCACCACCAGCCCCAGGCTGCGGCAAACCTCAGCCAAAGCCGAAGAGCGTCCGTCGCCCAGGTAATAGGCGGCCCCGGCGACGTAGCGCAGCAGATTGTTGGTTTCCCCCTCGGCCAGGCGGCTTTCCAGGCTGGCCAGTTCGAAGACTGGTTCCTCAAGGAGCGCCGCGGTGTCCAGCACCAGGAAGCGGCTTTCGCCGAGACGGGAGAGGGCTGAGCCGGAACGGACCACGCAGCCGGAGCGCAGGGCCTGCCCCATGTCCTTCAGGGTCTGCACGGGCACCGCCAAGTTGGCGCCGGAGGCGTAATCCTGGTGCAGCACGGCGCCCACGGTGAAAAGACCGCCGACTGCCCATCCAACTCCTGCTGCCGCCAGGGTGGGCGGAACGGCCCGGTCGGAGAGTTGCCGCGCCTTGCCGCGCAGATCAGGGTCGGTAGTCAGCGTGCGTGCCGCGACGATGATCTGCTGGGCCAGGTCGGCTGCCCGTGTGTTCATGGCGGTGGCGGACACTGCCACTTCGGCACGTCCCGCCAGGACCCGCGAGCCCGCTAGGAGGATGTCTCCCCGGCGCTTGCGCACCGCGCCTGGCGTGCCGGCTACAGCAGCCTCGTCCACCAGGACCACGCCCGCCACGATCTCCCCGTCGGCCGGCGCCGATTCGCCGCCAGCGACGCGGATGTGGTGTCCGGGGCGCAGCATATCGCTGGGCAGGCGCGCGTCCACCTGGTCCGAGCGCACCACATGGGCATGGTCAGGCACCGGGAGCGCGTCGTTGATCAGGCTGCGGCACTGCTCGGCCATGGTTTTTTCGGTGCGTCCGGCCCAGAAGCGGAACGACCATTCCATCAGGGCATGGGCCACGATCTGACCGGTGGTGATGGAGCAGCCCAGCAGCGCCGTGTACAAGACAGGCAATCCGAGTTTGCCCGAACTGATCTGGCGGCCGGCTTCGCGGATGGTTCCCAGATTGGTCGCCACCAGCATGCCGACGCAGACCGGCAGTACCGCCGGCAAGGCCAACTCGCCCACCGCCGCGAGGCCCAGGGTGGCGTTGGCCAGTCCCAACTGGGTGGGCGTGGGATTCAGCCGCACGAGGGCGGTCTGGGGCGCGGCCAGTTGGGATTCGGCGGTGCGGATCAATTGCGTCAGGTCGGTGCAGTCCAGCTGGAATGTCACGGCGAGCTTGCCGGTCGCGCCGTTGGCGCTGGCCTGCGACACGCCCTGGAGTGGCGTCAATGCAAGCTCAAGACGGCCCGGCAGGGCCGGGTCGCGGCTGATGGCGCTATGCCGAAGTTGCAGCTGGCCGGGTTCCAGCCGGGTGACTTCGAACAGGGACACCAGGGACTCGAAGCGGAACAGGCTGGCCGGCTGGTTTGCCGGCCACTCCGGAAGTGCGACCCGGCCGGCTGCTTCGTCGGCCGCCGCGAGCAGGGCGGAGAATCGCTCAAGAAAGCCCGCCCGCTGGTCCGGTCCGACCTGGAAGCGCACCACCGCCTCGGCGGAGGCGGGACGCAGGTGAACGGAATCGACTTCCGGAAGGGCGAATACCCGCCCGGCAAAACGGCGGGCCTGCTCCCCCGCATCGGCCCCGAACACCGCCGGGGCATTGATGCGCAGGGCGTCGGGCTCAAGGCGTATGCGCGGCGCGGCGGAATCGCTCACTCCCAGGTTTCTCCCAGATAGGGCCGCAGGGCGCCCTGGCTGACCATTTCCTCCAGGGTGGCTGCCACATGCTTGGTGTCGGAGTCGAGGACGTCATACACCTCGCGCAAATGCTTGCGCCGGCGGTTGATCTCGAATCCCATGGCGGCTATGACTACGGCGCCAAACAGTGTGGTGACGATTTCACTGACCTTGTCCATTGGTGAACCTCGTGGGTTGGGGGGGGTTATTCCATGAGTTCCTGGGCGCCCTCGCGGATCACGTCGATGGCGCCCTCCAGTCCCTGCCGGTGCAGTTTCTGACGGATGGCCTGTTCAATGTCGGCGCAGTTGCGATGACTGTGCAAGAAACGCAGGAACTCCTGCATGGCCTTGAGGGCCTGCTGGCTGTTCTTGATGAGTCCCAGGCACAGGCGAAAGCCATGATAGCCCGATTCACCGCGCCCGCCCTTGGCCTGCAGGTCGTGCACCAGGATGATGGGGTCCTTGCCGATCAGGTCCGGATTCTCCCGGATCAGCTTGACCGACTGTTCCCGCGACAGCACGTACAAGGGATCATGGTTCTGGAACTCCCGGATCATGCGGAAGTTATCGCGGATCACGCGAGCCGCCGTGGACTTCCAGCCGGTGTCGATCAGGAAGAAATGAAAGCGCGGCTCCGTCCCCGCCTCTTCCGACGTGGGGCCGGTGGCGGTTGCGACCGCGGTGGCTTCACTGGCGGCTGCGGCCGATTTCGAGGCGGGTTTTCGGGTTGCCATCGCTGTTCACTCCTGCAGTTTCGAAGGGGGAAATCCAGATCAGGCCGGTAACAGCGGCGCGGGGTCCGATTCCTGCGCTTCGCCGCCGAAACCCGCCTGTTTCAGCTCCAGTTCCAGCCGGTGGCGACGCTCCGCCTCCAACTGCGCCACCTTGCGCATGGGCCAGACACCGTTGGCCAGCGCGCCCAGGGCGGCGACGTTGTTGGTGAGCACGGAGGCGCCGATGCCGAAGCCTGCCAGGAACACGCCGGCGACGCAAACCACGTTGGGCACGACGATCATGATCCAGCTGTTGCGGACATTGCGGTCCATGGCGTGGGCTATGTCTCGCAGTTCACAGAGTTTGCCAAGCCCCTGCTCCATGAACACGATCTGCGCCGTGTCGGTGGCGATGGACGTGGCGCCGCGCAGGGAAATGGACACGTTGGCCTTCTTCAGGGCGATGGAATCGTTGATGCCGTCGCCGACGAAGCAGACCTTGCGGCCTTCCTGCTGCAGTTTTTCCACATAGTCGGCCTTGTCCGCCGGCAGCACCTGGGCGAAGTAGCGGTCCATGCCCAGATCCTCCGCCAGCTTCTTGGTGGGCGCCTCGTGGTCGCCGGAGATGATGGCCAGATGCTTGATGCCGCGCGCGCGCAGACCTTCGACGATCTCCCTTACTTCCGGGCGCACGGAGGCCTGCAGTTCCAGGGCTCCGCCCAGCTTGTCATCCACGCCCACCATCACCATGGTGTTGCCTTCCTGGTGGGCGGCCGCAAGGGCTTTCTCCACCGCGGGGGGGATGGCGATGCCTTCCATGTCCATGTAGCGGCGGCTGCCGACCCGGACCGTGTGCCCGTCGATGCCCACGCTGATGCCGTAACCGATGCGGTACTGGGTCTCGTCGGTGGTTGCCAGTTCCACGCCCAGTTCCTCGGCCTTGTGCAGGATGGCCAGGGCGATGGGGTGGTGGAATTTCTGTTCCGCGGTGGCGGCGTAGCGCAGCACGTCCAGTTCCTTGAAGCCGTTGGAACTGATGATGCGGCCCACCTCGGGGCGCTCGCGGGTGAGGGTTCCGGTCTTGTCGAACAGGACCGTGTCGATCTCGCCCATCAGTTCCAGTGCACGTCCGTCCTTCACCAGGATGCCTTTTTGCGCGCACAGGGCCAGGGTGGAGAGCATGGCCAGGGGCGCCGCCATGCGGATGCCGGTGCCCAGGTCGCTGTTGAGCACGGCCACGCCGGCATGGGGACCGAGCAGGCTGTAGGCCAGCGCGCCAGCCGCCAGCGTAGGCACCACGGCGGTGTCCGCCAGGCGCTCGCCCTTGTTCTGCGAGGTGAGCTTGTAGCCCGCCGTGTCGTTGAGGATCTGACTGATTTTGGCGGAAGCGGTCTCGCTGCCGGCCTTTTCCACCGAGATGTAGATCTTGCCCGCCACCATGATGGTGGAGGCATAGACGCGATCGCCCACGCCTTTCTCCGCCGGGGTGGATTCACCGGTGAGGGCTTGCTGGTCGATCATGGCCATCCCTTCGGTGATGTGCCCGTCCACTGGCACCATGTCGCCGGTGTGCGCGACCACGATGTCGCCGGCGTTCACACGGTCCAGGGAAACCTCGATTTCCACGCCCTCCTTGAGCAGCCAGACGAAGCGCGGCTGCTTGCCGAAGGCGCTGAGCAACATTTTCTTGGAGTTGTCCTCGGTCTTTTTTACCAGCGAGCGGCCGAAGGACAGGCACCAGGCCAGCACCGCGCCGGGGAAGATCTGCAGGGTGCCCAGGCAGCCCAGCACCACGATGGAATCCAGCAGGTCCACGCCCAGACGTTTTTCCTTGAACACCACTTCGTAGGCGCCGACGAAGCTGGGTATGGTGGTGTAGGCGAACACGGCGGCAGCCGCCGGAACCAGGGCAGGGGCCGCGAACTGGGCAACGCCGGCCAGGGCTAGGGAACCAGTGCAAATGGCGAGGTCCAGGTCCAGCTTGTCCAACTCCGCCTGGTGTTCCGCTGCCGCCAGGGCGCTGTCGAGGATTTCCAGCACCTGCTGCCGGGTCAGACGGCGCGGGTCGAATTCCACCTCGACGGTGCAGCGCAGGGAGTGGGTCTTGTAGCGGTCGACGCCGAGCACGCTCATCAGTTCGCGCTCGATGCTCTGGCACAGCCCGCTCTTGCGGTAGAGCACCGGGTTTTTGGCTCTCAAGAATCCCGTGCGTTCGGCCACGATCTGAAAGCCGGTGACCACATGCCCGTAGCGGTGGTAATGGACCAGTCCGTGCCGGTCCTGCGCCGTCGCCGCCGGCGCCACCGCGGGCAGGCGGTTCTTGCTGCCCGCTTCCGCATTCGTTTCCGATACAGGCGCGCTTCCTCCCAGGCTCGCGGCCAAGTCAGTCAGGATGTCCTTCGCCCGGTGCCTTGAGGCGTCGAATTTGAGGTCGGCACAGGGCGTTTCGCCCGAGTGGATGGTCGCCCCCGCGATCTGGGCGACAGCGAATGCGCGTTCGAGAAAATGCCGGCAGTCGGCGCTTTCGGTGTGGCTGAAAAGGGCATCGCTGTTGACGCGGATGATCCCGGGGGAGGGAAAGGAGATGACGATATCCGATGTCCCCGCTCGGGCAGGCGGCCTGGCCGTGTCGTAGCGGGCGGAGTAAGCGTGGCGCACGTCGTGGAACATGACAAACTTCCCTGGGGCAAATCGTTTTGGGTGGCGTGGCCGCGAGACCTCGCCGGATGCTCAGGCTGGCGCGCCCTGGCTCGGCAGGAATTCCGTTCGGGCGCCGCCCTTTATTTGGCCGCTGCAGCGTCTCCGGCGGTGATGCCCTTGGCTTCGTTGACCGCTTCGATGGCAGCCCGTCCGCCGTCGATGAAGCCCTCCACGATCGGGTTTTCCTGGGGAACGGACTTGGCGACGAAGACCGCCGCGTAGACGATACCGTAGGAGACCATGTAGGAGGCCGTGTAGGCGAAGCGCGAGGCGGAGTTGGCGATGTCCGGCCCGATTTCGCGGATGCGTTCCTTGGCCCGGGCGGCGTCTTCGGTTGCCTGGGACACGGCGTCCTTCATGGCGTCGGCGACGGATTTGAGGGGGTCGGCTTGTTCGGTTACGGTCTGGCTGGTCATCCATTCACTCCTGGTTGGCAACGGCGCTCTGGCCTGGGTTTGAAGGTTGGCGGCAGGCGATGTGACGCCGCCCGTCCATTCCTCGATATGCCTGACCAATACTAACGTTGGTCAAGCGAGTCGACAATTAAATTTTTGTGAATTCTATAAGGACCTTAGTAGCCATTCTTCGTGCCCATGGTTACTGGGGAGACGAGCATTTGCCCAGGCGCGCTTTTGCCGCAAGCGGGGTATCATGTGGCTACGCTGCGGCCGTTTGAGACCCCCCCTCGCTCGGCCTCCGCCTGCCTTTGACCTTAGAAGTACCGGGATCCTTCCGTGATGAAGTCTGTGTCACTACGTATTGTGCTGGTTTCATTGCTTTTTCTGCTCGCGGTGCCCGGCACCGTGGCGGGGCTGGTTCCCTATTGGCTCAGCGGATGGGAAGCGGACACATCGCTGCTCGATTCCGGCTGGATAGCGGTGCTCGGGATCGGCGTATTGCTGGCTGGACTGTGCGGGCTGCTGCAGTCGGTGGTCCATTTCGCCAGGGACGGGCAGGGCACGCCCGCGCCGGCGGCGCCGCCCAAATGCCTGGTGGTCTCGGGCTTTTACCGGCACGTGCGCAATCCGATGTACCTCTCGGTGCTGCTCGCCATCGCTGGCCAGGGGCTTATTCTGGGCAATGCGCGGGTGCTGGCGTATGCCGGTGGACTGTGGCTGACATTCCATCTGGCTTTGGTCTTTCACGAAGAGCCTTGTCTGGCGCTCCGCTTCGGGGATGCCTACCGGATCTATTGCCGCCAGGTGGGCCGCTGGTGGCCTAGGCTCTGGAACAAGCACGCCCGGTGACACGCCGGACCGCCGGGGTTCAGGCGCGGACCCAGGCCTCCGCCTGCTCAAGCTGCTCGGCGGGGAAAAATTCGATCGCCGTCGCCCGAAGTCCCTTGCCCACGAACAGGAAGGCGTCCTCCTTGGCTGCCTCGGGGCCGACGATGGCCATCTTGACGATGTCGTCGCCGTAGTCCACCAGGAAGCTGATATCGGTCCAGTCATCCTGCTTGTCCCAGCCGGCAAAGTTTTCGGTAATGGCCAGCACACGGAGCTTTTGTCCCTGATCGATGAGCTTTTTCGCCACATCCTGGATGGCCTGATGATCGGCCAGGTGGATGACACCGCTCAGGCGCACGCGGATCACGTCGCCATCGATTCCTTCAATCTCATAAGCCATGCTGTGTGTGCCTCGTGCATTCAGTCGGTCATGCCGACGCCAATTTTTGTTTCGGGGCGGCCCTTCAAGCCTCGGGAGAAAGCGCGGATAATCAAGGCGCGCCATATTCGATGCCCTGAACTGCCAGGGGCGCTCAGTCGCCATTATAGATGCATGGCTGGGCGCGGACACGCGGCCGCTATCCGGGCCGACCTCAATTTCAAGCGAGCAAAGGAGGACCCATGAAATCATCCAAGCGCCGATGGCTCTGCCTGTCAGCCGCTGCGGCTATTCTGGCGGCGGGGGATAGCGGTGCGGTCACCCAGGACAACTTCCTGGCGCAGACCACCCAGGACATGGTGGAACTGTGCACGGCCGCCCCGGACGATCCCCTGTACGTGGCTGCCACCCATTTCTGTCAGGGCTATCTGGTGGGCGTCTACCGCTATCAGGAAGACCTGTATAGCCGTCCGGGCCTGACGCCCCTGGTTTGTCCGCCGGACCCCAAACCCACGCGCACGGAAGCCATCGCAATGTACATCACCTGGGCCAAGGCGCACCCGGAGTACAAGAACGAACGGCCGGTGGACACGGCCATGAAGTACCTGGTCGAGAACTGGCCGTGCAAGAAGTGAAAGCGCGGAACGGTTATTTGAGCATGATCCTTGCGGAGACATACCAGTGAAGCGAATCCTTTCCCTTTTGGCGGTGTTTTTGATCGTTTCCGGTTGCGCCGGCATGTCCGATTCCCAGCGGCGCATGGCCGGCGGTACGGCGGGCGGCGCCGCGACCGGCGCCATCATTGGCGCCATTGCCGGCAATGCCGGCATGGGCGCGGCTATTGGTGCGGGGGCAGGGCTCCTTGGCGGTTATCTGTATGACCAGCACAAGAAGTCGGAGCAGGCGGCTTATCAGCAAGGCTACCAGCAAGGTCAGCAGAGCCGCTGATTAAGCATTCATAGGTGCGCCCGTTTCGGCTGGCGCGCCTGGGATGACTTCTGGATCATTGCTGCCCGGGGGCAGGCAAAGGAAAGTCGTGCATGATCTTGCGGACGGCTTCCTGAATGTTCTCGGCATTCTGCTCCGGGGTACCCACGGTGTCGGTGGCGACGCCGCGGAACACCAGTTTCTTCGTCTTGGCGTCGACGAAGTCCAAAATCAGGGTGCCCTGGGTGTACTGGGTCACGTCGGTGTAGCCCATGGGCGCGCCCATCCACATGCCGTAGCGCCCATAGCGGTAGGGAACGCCGTAACCCCATCCCGCGGCGGGATAGACGTTGATCTTGTCTTTGGTGAAGGCGTGGCTGACTACATTGAGATCGGCGCCGCTGGTCACCTCGCGGATGCCGCGCTGGGCCATGGCGCCGCGTAAGGTGTCGTCCAGCGCCGATTCACTGGTGGGCGAGAGCGGCAGCTGATCCGGGGCCGTGGCCAGATCGTAGCTTTTGTAATTGGTGAAGACCGTGGCGTGGTCGTAGTCGGTGGTGACGCTGACCGTCGAGCAGGCGCTCAGGAAGGCGGCCGCGGTGAATAACAGGGGCAATCGAGCTGACAGTGACATGGATGGTCTCTCCGTGAGTGCGTAGTTGGCCGGTGCGCGTGGATATCGCATCCCGCGCGGGTTCCTCGCGTCCGGAGTATATCAGCTCCGATCGCCGCCGCCGCGTGGCGGTTTTGGCGTTGCCATGGAACAGCTGTGTGTCGCAGTTGGCGATTGAGCGGCAAGGAAAAATAAGCAAGAATGATGTTGGGCGCAATGCTGACGGGCGGCATAGCGAGGCTGAGCGCAACCGGCCGGATGCAGCTGCGATGTTTAGTGGGTCGCCCTTTAATGATTGATCAGGCCCATGATAACCGCCCGGTATTGCGAGCCCATGCCCAGGCCGATACGCCCCGGCCTTGCCTGACGTGGCCTGTGGCCGCGCAGGGGTATCCAAGCCCCGAATGGACTTGGCCCGATGGGTCGGGTCGATAATCGCCTCCAAAACAGGAACAGTGGAAGTAGCTATGACGAAGAATAAAGGTCCGGCGGTTCGAATCCCTCGCTTTCTCCCTCCCCCCGTTCCACTGTCGATACCCATCCTGTTTGCATTGATCCTCGCCGGTTGCGAGGACAAGAAGCCGGAGGTGCATGCCCCGACGCCCACGGTGGAAGTGGCCAGCGTCGTGCAGAAGACCGTCCCGGTGCAGGAGGAATGGGTGGGCACCCTGGATGGCATGGTCAACGCCCAGATCAATGCCCAGGTGTCGGGCTATCTGATCAAGCAGAACTACAAGGAAGGCGATCTGGTGAAGAAGGGGCAATTGCTCTATCAGATCGATCCCCGCACCTTCCAGGCGGCGGTGGACGAGGCCAAGAGCACCCTGGCGCGCCAGGAGGCGCTGTTGAAGACGGCGCGGCTGGATCTCGACCGCATCAAGCGCCTGCTGCCGGAAAAGGCCGTGAGCGTGCGCGACCGCGATAACGCCGAGGGACGCGAAGCCTCGACCCAGGCGGAAGTCCTCGCGGCGCGGGCCGCCTACGAGAAGGCGCAGCTTGAACTGGGCTTTACCCGGATCACCGCGCCCATCGACGGCATTGCGGGTATTTCCAAGGCCCAACTCGGCGACCTGATCGGGCCTGGCAGCGCCAATGCGGAGCTGACCACCGTGTCCCAGGTGGATCCCATCAAGGCTTACATCCCCTTGAGCGAACAGCAGTATCTGAATTTTGCCAAGGGCCGCGAGGACGGGGACAAGCACGGGAGCATTCCTATCGAACTGATCCTGTCTAATGGCGACGTCTACCCTCATAGCGGCACCGTGCTGTTCGCCGACCGGCAGGTGGACGTGAACACCGGCACCATCAAGCTGGCGATCGCCTTTCCCAATCCCACCCATATCCTGCGCCCCGGGCTATTTGCCAAGATTCGCGCGGTGGTGGCGGAGAAGGCGGGCGCCTTGCTGGTGCCCCAGCGCGCCGTGAACGATCTGCAGGGCAAGTCCCTGGTGGCGGTGGTGCAGCCCGACAACACCGTGGCCATGCGCATGGTCAAGCCGGGGGTGCGGATCGGTAACCTGTGGGTCATCGACGAGGGCTTGAAGCCCGGCGACCGCGTCATCGTGGAAGGCGCCATGAAGGTCAAGGAAGGCATGAAAGTCGAGACCAAGCCTTTCGTGGAGGCGCCTCCGGCGGGCAAACCGTCGCCCAAGGCTGCGGGGTAAGCGGCCATGTCGAAGTTCTTCATCAACCGGCCCATCGTGGCCATGGTGATCTCCATCCTCATGGTGATCATCGGACTGGTGTCCATGGTGGGCCTACCCATCGCCCAGTTTCCCAATATCGCACCCCCCGAGGTGCAGGTTCAGACCACCTACACCGGCGCCGACGCGGTGACGGTGGAGCAGGCGGTGGCGACGCCCATCGAGCAGCAGATGTCCGGCGTGGACAACATGAATTACATGTATTCCATCAACGCCAACAATGGCTCGACCACGATTCGCGTCAATTTCGACGTCAAGACTGATCCCAACACGGACCAGATCCTGGCCCAGATGCGCGAATCCCAGGCGGAGTCGCAACTGCCCTCGGACGTGCGCGACTACGGTGTCACCGTGAAGAAATCCACGGCCTCACCCCTGATCATGTTCGCGCTGTATTCGCCCAACGGCTCTTACGACAACGTCTTTCTGGCCAACTACGCCAACATCAACATCAACGACCAGTTGACCCGCGTGCCGGGGATCGCCAGCGTCACGGTGTTCGGCGCCGGCCAATACGCCATGCGCATCTGGGTAAAGCCGGACCAACTGGCCAAGCTCAACATCACCATCCCTGAAATCATCAGCGCCGTGAAGGCCCAGAACACGGTGAACCCGGCCGGCAAGATCGGCGGCGAGCCAGTGCCTCCGGGCCAGGAGTTCACCTATGCGGTGCGCGCCCAGGGCCGTCTGCAGACCGAGGAGCAGTTCGGCAACATCGTGCTGCGGGCGGATTCGTCCGGCTCCATCGTTCGCATCAAGGACGTGGGGCGCATCGAACTGGGCGCGCAGTCCTACGACATGATGGGCCGCCTCAATGGCAAGCCCGCCGCCCTGGTGGCGCTCTATCAGTTGCCGGGTTCCAATGCCATCGCGGCGGCGGATGGCGCAAAGAAGATGATGGAGGAACTGAAGACCCGCTTCCCCGAGGACCTGGACTACGTCATCGCCCTGGACACCACCCTGGCGGTGACCGAGGGCATCAACGAGATCGTCCACACCCTGTTCGAAGCCCTGGTGCTGGTCATCATCGTGGTGTTCATCTTCCTGCAGGGCTGGCGCGCCACCCTGATTCCGCTCCTGGCGGTGCCGGTGTCCCTCGTCGGCACCTTTGCTCTGTTTCCGCTGTTCGGCTTCTCCATCAACACCCTGTCTCTGTTCGGTCTGGTGTTGGCCATCGGCCTGGTGGTGGATGATGCCATCGTGGTGGTGGAAGCGGTGGAGCACCATATCGAGCACGGCATGTCACCCAAGGAAGCGACGCTGAAGGCCATGGAGGAGGTGTCGGGGCCGGTGGTGGCCATCGCCATCATCCTGGCGGCGGTGTTCGTGCCCACGGCCTTCATTCCAGGCATCACCGGGCGGCTGTACCAGCAGTTCGCGGTGACCATCGCCCTGTCGGTGATCATCTCCGCCTTCAACGCCCTGACCCTGAGCCCCGCCCTCTCGGCCCTGCTGCTTAAGCCGAAGCAGCGCGGCACCGGCCCTTTGCAGAAGTTCTACGACGTCTTCAACAAGGTGTTCGGCAAGGCCACCGACGGTTATGTCGGGCTGTGCGGCGTGCTGATCCGCAAGAGCTTTTTCAGCCTGCTGTTCCTGCTGGGCGTGGCGGTGATGGCGGGCGGCCTCGGCAAGAAAGTGCCCATGAGCTTCCTGCCGGACGAGGACCAGGGCTACATTTTCGGCGCCCTGCAGTTGCCCAATGTGTCCTCGTTGCAGCGCACGGACGAGGTCACAAAAAAGGTGGAAGAGGTCCTCAAGAACACGCCGGGCGTGGAGTATTACTCCTCGGTCATCGGCTACAACATGCTGAGCCAGGCCAATACCACCTACAACACCTTCTTCTTCATATCACTCAAGGAGTGGTCGGAACGCAAGGCGCCGGAGGAGCAGTACCAGGCGATACGCGCCCATATCAACCGGGAATTGCAGAAGCTCCCCGAGGCCATGGCCCTGGTGTTCCCGCCTCCAGCGATTCCCGGCGTCGGCACCTCCGGCGGCGTTACCATGGTGCTGGAAGACCGCGCCGGCCGCGACATCGGCTTCCTGGCGCAGAACGTGATGAAGTTCCTCGAAGGGGCGCGTCAGCGGCCCGAGATCGCCGGGGTGTTCACCACCTTCCTGCCTTCGGTGCCTCAGATGTATGTGGACGTGGACCAGGACAAGGTGCTCAAGCAGGGCGTGAAGCTCTCGGACGTCTACCAGACCCTGCAAGCCTATATGGGCAGCGGCTTCATCAACTACTTCAACCGTTTCGGGCGACAGTGGCAGGTGTATGTGCAGGCCGAGGGTGAATACCGCACCAGCGAGAAGGACCTGGGCCAGTTCTACGTGCGCAACAGCAAAGGCGAAACCGTGCCGCTGGCGGCGCTGATCAACGTGCGCAAGGCTGAGGGGCCCGAGTTCACCATGCGCTTCAACCTGTTTCGCAGCGCGCAGATCAACGTGACGCCCAAGCCGGGCGTCAGCTCCGAGCAAACCATGCGCGCCCTGGAGGAAGTATTCGCACAGACCATGCCTCGGGAGATGGGGTACGACTATCTGGGCATGAGCTATCAGGAAAAGAAGGCCCAAGAGGGCGTGTCTCCCATGGTGATCTTTGGCTTCTCGCTGCTGTGCGTGTTCCTCATCCTGGCCGCTCAGTACGAGAGCTGGAGCCTGCCCTTCAGCGTGCTGCTGGGAACGCCCATCGCGGTGTTCGGGGCTTTCGCCGGCCTGATGATCGGCCACTATGAAAACAATATCTACGCCCAGATTGGTCTGGTCATGCTCATCGGCCTGGCGGCCAAGAACGCCATCCTCATCGTGGAGTTCGCCAAGATGGGCGTGGAGCAGGGCAAGCCCCTGGTGGATGCGGCCCTGGACGGAGCGCGATTGCGCCTTCGTCCCATCCTGATGACCAGCTTCGCCTTCATCCTCGGCTGCGTGCCCCTGGCCAAGGCCAGTGGCGCGGGCGCCTTGTCGCGCCAGGTGATGGGTTTCGCGGTGATCGGCGGAATGGCAACTGCCACCGCCATCGCGGTGTTCCTGATTCCGGTGACGTTCTATGTGATCGAGCGCTTGTCGCACAAGGAGTCCACAGAAACCACCGGCGTGAAGGAGCAGGGCCATGCGTAAGATCCTGTTGTTGTCCCTGGCGGCCATGCTGGCCGGGTGTTTCAAGGTTGGGCCTGATTACCAGCGCCCGGAAATCGCGACGCCCAAGAACTGGCGTTTCGCCGAAAAAGGCGCGAAGGACACGACCAATCTGAAATGGTGGGAGCAGTTGGGTGACCCGGCGCTGAACCGCCTGGTGGAGCGCGGCATCCAGCAGAACCTGGATCTGAAGATCGCCGTCGCCAACGTGGACCGCTTCATGGGCCTGTATGGGTCCACCCGCTCCAACCTGTTCCCGCAGATTTCCGGGGAGGGCAACTACCTGCACCGGCAGGCCAGCGGCAGGGTTCTGAATCTGCCGGACGGGTCGGGCTTGAATCCGAAGGAAACGGACTACGCGCGCCTGGCGGCCACCATGAACTGGGAATTGGACGTCTGGGGCGCCCTGCGCCGTGCCAACGAGGCGGCCATGGGCGACATGCTGGCCCAGGACGCCTTCAAGCGCGCCGTGATTCTGACCTTGGTGAGCCAGATCGCGCAGACCTACATCCAGTTGCGTACCCTGGACATGAATCTGGAGATCACCCGCAATGTGGTCGCCACCCTGGCTGAGGAACTGCGCATCGCCCAGGTGCGCTTCCGCGAGGGCTATACCTCGGAACTGGAAGTGAATCAGGTGGAGTCCGAATATGAGCGGCGCGCGGCGCTGATTCCGGCGGCGGAACAGGAGATCGCCCTGGCCGAGCATGCCTTGAAGGTGCTGCTGGGCGAAAATCCCGGGTCTATCCAGCGCGGACGGACCATCGACGAAATCCGGCAGCCGGCCGTGCCGGCGGGACTGCCCTCGGAGATCCTGGCGCGCCGGCCCGACATCGAGCAGGCGGAGCAGGAACTGATCGCCGCCAATGCGCGCATCGGCGTGGCGCGCGGCCTGTATTTTCCGCGTATTTCCCTGACCGGCGACGTGGGCCAGCTCAGCTCCGAGGTGTCAGCCCTGTTCACGCCGGGCGCCAATTTCTGGAGTATCGGTTCGGCTGTGCTCACCCCCCTCTTCACCGCCGGCAAGATCGCAGGACAGGTACAGGCGGCCGAGGCGGTGCAGCGGGCGACCCTGGCCAATTACCAGCGCGCCATAATCTCGGCTTTCCGCGAGTTCGAGGACGCCCTGGTCAGCACGCAGAAAACCGTGGAGCAGGAGGAAAAGCAGCGCAAGCGGGTCACCGCGGTGCAGAACTACGTCAACCTGGCCCAGGTGCGTTACGACGAGGGGTACACCGACTTCATCACCCTGCTCGACGCCCTGCGCCAGTTGTACGAGGCGCAGATCGATCGCCTGCAGGCGCAGAGCGCCAAGCTCACCTCCTCGGTTCAACTCTACCGGGCCATGGGTGGGGGCTGGGTGGTGCAGGCGGATGCGACGCTGCCCAAGCCTTTGGAACCCTCGGTCTTTCCCTAGTCGGGCGACCTAGTGGTGAAAGGCTATATCTCCAAGCTGCGCCAGGGGCACCGGCAGCAGTACTACAAGCACCTGATGGTGGCTCTGGTGCTGTTCATGGTGCTGACCCCCGACGCCAGCGGCTGGATTCCGGGCCGGATCATCGAACTGGTGATCATCGTCGGGTTGCTGACCACCGGTTCCCTGGCGGTCAGTGACGGTCGCGCACGCGGTGCCTTCTCCATGGTGCTGAGTGTGCTGCTGGTGGTTCTGGGAACCGTGCGGCTGTTCCCTCACGGGATGCGCAGCATTGATCTGGCATGGCTTTTCGTGAGCATGACGTTCTTTGCCCACGTCACCCTGGTGCTGGCGCAGGACATTTTCACCAGCCGCGAGCACATTGACTCGGGCAGGCTCTACGGCGCCGTCAGCGTCTACCTGCTGGTGGGCGTGTTTTTCGCCAACGCGCACCTGGCGGTCGACACCATGGTCCCTGGCTCCTACCAGTGCAACTCGCCCCAATGCCAAGGGGACTACCGGCCCCCGGTCTTCATCTATTTCAGTTTCATCACCCTGAGTTCGGTGGGGTACGGCGATATTTTGCCGACGACGCGGGTGGCGGGCATGTTGAGCTACCTGGAGGCCATTTTCGGCCAGATGTACCTGGCGATCCTGGTGTCGCGCCTGGTGGGCATGCATCTTTCGGCACCCAAGTCATGAACGGTTCGGCGCTCGGGTTGACGCTGGGTTTCGTCCTGGGGTGGCTGCCGGTTTTCTCCTGCATTGCTGCAGAGCCCGCCAGCGGTGCTGATTGGCACATCGCCTTCAATCGGGACATCAAGCCGGTTCTGGACTCGCGCTGCGTGGTCTGTCACGGCTGCTATGACGCGCCCTGCCAGTTGAAGCTGGAGTCCGGGGAAGGGCTTGATCGCGGTGCCAGCAAGACTTTGGTCTATGATCTGCGCCGGCACGCCATCTCCCCGACACGCTTGTTCGTGGATGCGCGCAATACCTCGGAGTGGCGCCAGCGTGGCTTCTATTCCGTGGTGGACGGGGACGGCGCGGGTGGTTTGGCGGATTCGCTGCTATTTCGCATGCTGCGGTTGAAAAAGGACCAGCCCCTCCCGGAGGGGGGCGCGCTGCCGGACAGCTTCGATTTCAGCCTGGACCGCAACCTGCAGTGCCCAAAGCCTCAGGAATTTGCCGACTTCGCCGCCGATCACCCGCTGTGGGGCATGCCCTATGGGATGCCGGGACTCTCTGACAAGCAATTCGGCGACATCGTCACCTGGTTGCGCCAGGGCGCCAGGACGGAACCGCCGCCGCCGGTGTCCGCCTTCGCGACAGCCGAGGTGGAGCGATGGGAGGCGTTTCTCAACGGCGAGTCGCTCAAGGAGCGGTTGGTTTCCCGCTATCTTTACGAGCACCTGTTCGCCGGCGACCTGCATTTTCGCGGCGGACCCGAGCGCGAATTCTTCAAGCTGGTGCGCTCCTACAGTCCGCCGGGTTTTCCCATCCGCGAGATCCCCAGCGTCAGGCCCTTCGACGACCCCGGCGTTGCCCGCTTCTACTACCGTTTGCGTCCAGTGGTGGGGACCATCGTGGACAAGAACCACATGGTCTACGAACTGAGTGGCGAGCGCATGCAGCGCTACCGGACGCTGTTCCTCGACCCTGAATACAATGTGACACGCCTGCCCGGGTATCAGCCTGAAATCGCGGCGAACCCGTTCAAGGCCTTCGTCGCTCTGCCGCCCAAGTCCCGCTACCAGTTCTTGCTGGACGATGCCTATTTCTTCATCGAGGGTTTCATGAAGGGCCCGGTGTGCCGCGGCCAGGTGGCGCTCAACGTGATCCAGGACCATTTCTGGGTGGCGTTTTTCGATCCGGACAAGGACCGCATCAGCAATGACGCCCATTTCCTCGTCGCGCAGGGCGAGCGATTGCGCCTGCCCACCGAGAAGTTGGAGAGTCCGACCGTGGAGGATATCTGGAGCACCTACTCGGACTTGCAACTGCAATACCTCAAGGCCAAGGAAGACTACATCAGCAAACTGCGAGGCGGGGATGGCAACACCCTGGCCGCCCTGTGGGACGGCGACGGACACAACAACTCGGCGCTGCTCACCGTGTTCCGCCACTTTGACAGCGCGTCCTTGAGTCACGGCCTGGTGGGGGCGGTGCCCAAGACCGCCTGGGTGCTGGACTATCCCCTCATGGAGCGCATCCATTATCTGCTGGTGGCGGGCTACGACGTATTCGGCAGCCTCAGGCATCAGCTCGCCACACGCTTGTTCATGGACTTCATGCGCATGGAGGCGGAAAACAATTTCCTGGGATTTCTGCCCGCGGCCATGCGCCAGCGCGAACGCGACTCCTGGTATCGGGGCGCCGCCGCGGAAATCAGCAATGACCTGAAGAATCCGTTGTATGGACTGGATCGGGAAACCGGCGTGGTGTTCCGTACCCAGGATCCCAAGCGGGAACTGTTCACCCAGTTGCGCACCCGGCCCGGGCAGGCGGCGGGCGAAGCGGACGTGCTGAATCGCTGCGAGGCGCCCTTCTGCGTTCGCCCCGGCGCGAGCCCCGAGGAGCAGCGCGCGGAGCGCGAGCTGCGGGTGCTGGCGCGCCTCAAGGGGGGTGGGATTCACCTGCTGCCGGAACTGTCCTATATCCGCATCCGTTCAGGCAAAGGCGAGCTGGTGTACAGCCTGATTCTGAACAAGGCACTGAAGAACGTGGCGTTTTTGTTCCTGGAGGATTTGCGGCGCAGGCCGCAGGAGGACACGCTGACGGTGCTGCCGGATTTCATCGGAAGCTTTCCCAATTTCTTCTTCGATCTGGAACTGGCCCAGGTGGGGGATTTCGTGCAGCGCATCGTCGCCCTCAAGAGTGAAAGCGATGTGTCTGCCCTGGTCGATGCCTATGGCGTGCGCCGCAATTCCCAGGCTTTCTGGCCGCTGTCCGACTGGTTCTACGAACGCTACGCCAACCTGCAGCCCATCACTTCAGGCCGCTTCGACCTGAACCGCTACGACAATCTTTGAGCATTCCCGTGTTCCGAGGCCTGCAGGCCGTCACCGCGCCTAATACTTACGAAAGCATCGCAACGCGCGATGCGTGGAATAATTGGCACCGCTGTGGTGGCAACCCTGCATTGAGTGGCCAATCCGCGGCGATCTTGCGGGAAAACCATCCGCTCAATGACCATGGCCGCGATGTCCAGCCGTCGGCGCCGGACTGCTTCAGAACGGCTGGTTAAAGCAGGAAATCCCCGAACATTTTTCCGAGGCGGCGCTCGATCCTGTTGCTGTCGTAGCCGTGGTGGTAGTCGTTTTTGCGGCAGTGCTGTTGCTGGCATTCTTCTTCTTGCCAGGCGCGACTTTCAGCACGTAGTCGTGACTGCTGAATTCGAGGGCATTGGCATAGCCTTGGCTGCCGGGATCCGTGTTATCAACCTTAGATGAGTCGGTTGGTCCTGCGACATCGATACCGCCGAGTAGATAAGTAGGCGGCGTGACGGCCAAATAGTAATCGCCAGCCGCCGGGGTGGTCATCTCGAAGTTGAACTTCTTTCCCAGGCATTCCGGGGCCGTCACTTCATAGCTGCTCTGCAGCACGCCGTTCGGGTCGAACCAACTCAGGAAGAAATGAGCGCCGGATGGCGCCCCCTTGCAACTAAAGTAAACCTGGGTCGGTTTATCGCTTCCCTTGGTTACTGCATATTTGTACCAGTCCTGGTCATACATGGAGGCGAACTGTCCAGTTACCGGCTTGTTGTTCAGAATCTTCGACGCCTCGATCTGGCCATCGTTCGGCTCCGGCATTCCTTTGGTGCGCGTGGTAAAGGCGCGCAGCGTGTAGTCCGCAGTCGGCGTTATGCCATAGACGGCACTGTCTTCCTCGCATTGCTTGAGAATATAGGTCACGCTGACATAGTAGCGGCCAGGGGTGGCGGTATTCATCTGGAACCGGTATGGCCCTTTGACATCGGCGCTGCCCTGTTTGCAATACCTGGAGTTCAGGGCATATTCGCTCTGCTTAGCGCCGTCTGGCGAGTAATAGGCGATGGTCCACTGATCACTGCCTTCCGACTTTGGCGCCCCACTGGGGCATGTGCCGGAAACGAAGTCATCGAGCAGCACATTGCAGCCAAAATACACTGGCGTTATCGGGCGGTCCGCCCTCTCGGGTACGTCGATGTAGAAAAAGTCGATATCACTGGATTTCAATTGGCCGACTCTCTCATCCTTGATATCGAGATTGCTGAAGGCATTCGCATTGGCTTCTCCCGGTGTGTCATTCGGCTCCCATTCACTTTGCGCGGCGTACGAAGCTCCTCCACCAAGACATGCGGCAACAAGCGTGGAGATCAGTATGGTTTTCATGTCGGCTCTCCAAAGGGTAATGCAGGGCCAAGGCAACAGGCGCCGGCCGTGATTCGATGGTTTCTATTGATTCATGGCGTCCAGCCGTTTCAGGTTTTCGTGGGCCAGTAAGTGGTAGGTGGGTGACAGGGAAATCGCCCGCTGAAAGCATTCGTAGGCGGCGTCGGTTCTGCCATCCATCATCCAGATGTATCCCAGATTGTTGTAGGCATCGGCTTCGGGGAGCACGCGTTTGAAAGCCCCCAGCGCCGCTTGCTCATTGTTCAGGCGAGCATACACCAGGCCCTTGTTGAGCCAGGCGGACGGGTACTTCGGGTCGGCCATCAGGGCCAAATCAAACATCTGCAAGGAGCCGCTCAGATCGCCGGACAGGTATTTTGAGTACCCCAGGTTGTTCAGGACCGCAGGGTTGTTGGGTTGTATCTGCAGCGCCTTCGAAAATTCCTGCGCCGCAGCCGCGTGCTCACCGCGCCGGTCGGCGAGCAGCCCTAGAACGCTGCGCGCCCGCCAAAGCTTCGGGTCGACCGACAACGCGGCGGAGAGCGACTGCGCGGCATCCGTGTCCTTGCCGTGGTGATACTGAATGAGTCCGAGCCCCATCAAGGCGTTCGCATTTTTCGGATCGGCGCTCAAGGCCAAACGATAGGCAGCTTCGGCGGGATCATAATTTTCTCGTTCAAGGTGGATGTCGCCAATCCTGTTCAGCGCCTGCCGGTTTCCGGGGTCGAACTCAAGCGTTTTGACGTAGTAGTAAAGCGCCTCGTCGATATTTCCGAGCTGAGTCGAGTAATCCGCCCGCTTGAGCGCGGACTCGGCATCCTTGGGGCTTTCGAGGGTTTCGTAGACTGCCGACGATGGCCCATTGTAGAGACGGGTGATGGAGGGCTTCGCCGACTTTGACGCGATGCCGCAGCCACCGAGCGCCGTCGCGACAAGCAGCAGAAGCGCCAGCCGCCTTAGCTGCAAGGCGGGCGAGCCGCTCTTCGCCGAAGAGGCGCGGGTTTGATTGACTGTCGTTGAATTGTTCATGGTATGAGCCGCACTGTGTGAAACGGTGTGTGGGTGAATTCGTTACTTGGTCAGCGTCGGAAGGACCTCCAGCGCCCTGATGATGGTCGGTCCCAGGGCAACGATGAAAAACCCGGGCAAAATGCAGAATGCCAGTGGAAATATCATCTTTGTGCCGAGTTTGGCGGCTTCCTCATCGGCTTTCTGCATGCGCTTGTCGCGGAACTCCTCCGAATAGATGCGCAAGGTCTGAGCGATGCTCGTGCCGAAGCGCATGCTTTGCCCGAGCACTGCCACCATGCCCTTGATATCATCCAGGCCGGTCCGCTGGGCAAGGTTTGCCAGCGACCGGCTGCGATCGACACCGGCGCGCATCTCGGTGGTGACAAGAAACAACTCCTCCGCCAGGGCCGGATGGATGTCCACCAGCACTTGAGCCACCCGCAGGATGGCGGCGTTCAAACCCAACCCCGCCTCGGTGCAAACCACCAGCAAATCGATGGCATCGGGCAAGCCGTTCCGCAATGTCCGCTGATGGGCGGCCACTTTCTTGTCCAGGAAATAACTCGGCAAGATCATGCCTAGCAGAAAGGCAATTGCCCCGTACAGCGTGAACTGGCTGGGCGGCACCCTGGGAAACGCCGGCGCGGCCAGCAGCACCGCCACTGGCAAAGCGACCATCATGCTGAGCCGGACGAAGTAGTAAATCAGCAACCGGTTGGTTGAGCGATAGCCAGCGTGGCTGAGGCGGTCTACCGTTCTGTTCCGCAATTGCTGGTTGCGGGGTAGAAAAAGCCCCGAAAAGCGGTCCAGTTTTTCGGCCATGCGCTCCACTGCAGAGCTCGGCGCAACCGCCGTATCGTTCAGAATGTCCAGGCGCTTTCGTACCGGGTCGAAATAGCGGGCCAGCGCGAGCAGAAAAGCCATGCCGGCGACGAAGATCCCGCTGGCCAGCAGCAGCATCGCCATCAGGCGCGCGGTTTCCGCATCGCCGAAAAGGCCCGTCAGCGTTTCATACATGCTGTTCATGGCTTCAGACATCTATGGAAATCAATCTTCGAATCCAGAGATTGCCAAGGATCAGCAATCCCAATCCGGTGAAAACCAACTTGTGCCCCATGGGCGTCTGCACCAGGGTCATGACGTAATCACTGCTGAGGATCGACATGCCAGCGAACATCAGGAACGGCACCATGGCAAGTATCCATGCCGACATGCGCGCCTCGGCCGTCAGCGTGCGCACGCGGCGATGGAAGCGGAAGCGCCCGCGAATGAGGCGACCGATGTTTTCGAAAGTCTCGGCCAGGTTACCCCCGGTCTCCCGTTGCACCAGAACGGTAGTGACGATGGCCATCAGCGAGAGGCTCGGCATGCGATCCACCAGGTTGTGCAAGGCCCAGCGCATTTCGACGCCAAAATTGATCTCCTCGAACGCCATGCGGAATTCGGGCGCGATCGGTGCTTCCATTTCCGTGGCCACCAGATTCAGCGTTTCGTTGAACGGGTAACCGGCGCGTAACGCTCGGGTCATGATATCCAGCGCGTCGGGCAGTTGCTCTTCGAAAAGGGCAAAGCGCCTGCTGCGGTCGGCCTTCAACGTCAACAGTGGTAGCCAGCCAGCCATCGCGGAACTTGCGACGACCGCGAAGCCGCTGTGGATGATGTGCCAACTCGCGAATCCGGCCGCAGCGGCCAGCATGACGCAGATCAACACCAGGCGGTAACCGGGAAAAGCATGGCCCGAACGTTCGATGAAGGTTTCCAGCCGTTGCATCCCCGGCAGGGCTTCCAGGCGTTTCTCCAGCGGAGATAGCTTCTTGAGGTATTTGCTCCGCATCAGCGATATCTGGTTGTCCGTCTGGCGGGCATCCGCGATGGCGCCCAGCCGGTTCCTCAAACGGCGGCTCTCGCGGCCGCTCGTGCCGAACGTCGGTACGACGATGGACTGCGTCAGCAGAAAGACGGCGCCGAACACCATCAGCAGGAAAATGATCAGGGTGTCGCGGTCCATAATGCCTCCCGTCTATTCACTGCGTTCCGGATCGAAGATATCGAAGGAAAGATCGATGCCGCGCTTCTGCAGGCGATCGTGGAATTTGGGCACGATTCCGGTTGCCCTGAACGCACCCAGCACATTGCCGTTCTCGTCCACCCCCTTCCTCTGGAAGCTGAATATCTCCGACATGGTGATGATGTCCCCTTCCATCCCCTGGATTTCCTGCACGCTGATGAGCTTGCGGCGACCGTCTTCCAGTCGCGCCAGTTGCAGCACGACGTTGATGGCCGAGGCGATCTGCGTGCGCACCATGCGCGCAGGCAGATCCAGTCCGGTCATCGCCACCATGTTTTCCAGCCGCCCCAAGGCGTCCCGCGATGAATTGGCATGGACCGTGGTCAGCGATCCGTCATGCCCGGTGTTCATGGCCTGCAGCATGTCGAAAGCCTCGTCGCTGCGCACCTCGCCCACCACGATGCGGTCGGGCCGCATGCGCAAGCTGTTGCGAACCAGATCCCGCTGCCTGATTTCGCCCCTGCCCTCGATGTTGGGAGGGCGTGTTTCCAGACGGACCACATGCGGTTGCTGCAACTGCAGTTCCGCCGAGTCCTCGATGGTGATGATCCGCTCCGTTTCCGGGATATAGCCGGAAAGTACATTTAGCAGCGTGGTCTTCCCGGAACCCGTGCCGCCTGAAATGAGCACGTTCAGGCGTGCCTTGACGATGCCCTTGAGGAGTTCGCCCATGGTGGCGGTGAGCGTGCCCAGTTCGATCATGTCCTCCATGTGCAGTCGGTCGATGGTAAAACGGCGGATCGACAGGGTCGGGCCATCGATGGCCAGCGGCGGAATGATGGCGTTGACGCGGGATCCGTCCTTGAGTCGCGCATCGACCATGGGCGAGGATTCGTCGATGCGTCTTCCCACCGACGACACGATGCGGTCGATGACGTTCAACAAATGGGCGTCGTTCTGAAATCGCAGGGGGGTGAGTTCCAGCTTGCCGTAGCGCTCGACGTAAATGCGCCCGCTGCCATTGACCAGAATGTCGGCGATGGTGGAGTCGGCCAGCAGGGGTTCGATAGGCCCTAGGCCCAGGATTTCGTCCTCGATGCATTTGGCGAGAAACTGGCGGCTCGCGGCACTCAGCGGGACCGACTGTTCGTCCATGATGCGCTCGGAAATTTCGCGGATCTGCGCTCTCGCCTGCTTGTCCTCCAGGCGCCCCATCAGCGACAGGTCGATCATGCTCATCAGCTTCTGGTGAATGCGCTGCAGCCAGTCCATTTCAGACTCGCTGAGCGCCCTCACCGCCAATGGTTCCTGGGGCTTCGCCGGGATTCGGGCAGGTGGCGTCGAACCGGGCTCGGCAATCCTGGACACTGCTTCCGTCCGCCCCAACCTTTCCATAATGCGATTTTTAAGATCCATAGCTCAATCTCCGGACAGGAATCTGGACAGGAATCGCCGCACAGCCCCCTGTCGGGGTGCGACCTGGTTGCCTGCAAGCGCCAAGGCAATTTTCTGAATGGACAGGGTGGCCGCCGAATGGGGCGCGTACTCGGCAAGCGGGACGCCGAGGTTGGCCGCTTTCTGGAAATTGGCAAAATCGTTCGCCACCAGGAAGAGGTCATCCACTCCCAGGGCCTGCCGCATGTCCTCCGCGCTGATCGGATTGTTGCGCGAGTAGCGGTTTATAACGGGTTTGATCCGAGTTTCCGGGGTCCCAAGATCGTTCGTCATGATCTTAAGCAGACGTTGGGCGTCGCGCAGACTGGTCAAATCCTGTTGCAGGACCACGATGATGTGCTCGGCCCGTTCGAGCACCAGGCTGAAGATGGGGTCGATCAGCCGCGGCTGATCCACCACCACGTGGGAATAGCTGCCTACGGCCAGGTCCAGGAGCCGGGCCAGCCGGGCCTCGCTGACCTCCCCCGGCAACACCACCTGCGAACTCAGGCAGGTAAGGAGATGCAGGCCGCTGGCATGCTGCGCCACATAACCGGTCAGCGCGATCTCGTCCAGGGAGTCGACCGCGGCCAGAGCTTCCATCAAGCCCTGTTCCGGAGAGAGGTCCAGACGCAGGCACTGCGACCCGAACTGAAAATCCAGGTCCAGCAGCAGGGTATGGGAATCGTGGGACGTGGACAGGGCATGGGCAATGCCGCTCGCGATGGTGGAAGCGCCGGCACCGCCCTTGGCGTTTACCACGGCCGTCACCGCCTGCTCCCCGCCCTGCTGGCGCGCCAGTTCCTCTTTGAGGATCTTGCGGATCGCCGCCAGCGCGTCATCCAGAAACTGCGGCCCCAGGACGAAATCGCGGGCTCCAGCCTGCATGGCCAGGCGCATGAGCTGCGAACTGGCTGCGCCCCCGTTGTAGATGACCAGCATGGCGGGACGGGAAGGAGCGTTAAGCCTGGAAAGGCATTCCAACTCCCGCTCCGGCGCGGGGCC
Organism: Methyloterricola oryzae; assembly: GCF_000934725.1. Lineage (NCBI taxonomy): Bacteria > Pseudomonadati > Pseudomonadota > Gammaproteobacteria > Methylococcales > Methylococcaceae > Methyloterricola > Methyloterricola oryzae. The sequence continues at coordinate 41,443 of NZ_JYNS01000015.1, read as the reverse complement.
GAGGAGATGCACCAGGATATCCGGCCTGAAGGTGGGGTCCGAGAATAGCTCGGAGACATTGCCATCCGTGGCCCTGACGCGGACCTTCACCTGGGGTAACGGCTGGACCGACCGATGGAGAATCTCCATATCGGTTTCGTCGTGCCCCGAAAGCAGGATGTTGATCGTCGTACGCATTGCGATGACCGCCGCTGACCAATTGTTTATCCAAAGTGCCACCACGCACTGGGGGCTCGATGGCGCCGGACCCGCCCAATCTTCAAGGGCACTGGCTGGAACCCCCACCGGCATCGGGAACCGCGCCCAGGCTCTCGCGAGGCAAGGTCGTGGCGAATTCCGGTGCATTGAGTGTCAGATTGAAATACGGGATCAGGAGGAGATGCCGATACCCCGTGATCCGAACCCGCACAAAGCGAATGTCGTCGGGAACTCCAGTCACCGCGCCGCCCTCGTCCAGGTATTCCGTCACCACGTTGCCGGTATCCAGTCCATGCAGGAGCGCGCTGTCGCCCGAACTGGCCGGCGCGTTGAACACCGTGACATTGGCGATCGAAGGGTGATTAAGCGGACACACGGCCGCGAGCCTGGCCCCCCGCCGTGTCGCTTCCGACAGTGTGTTCCAGACGAATAGGGCCCGGCCGAACTCGATCGCGCCGAACAGCAGGACGAAGAACAATCCCCCCACCAGCGCGAATTCCACGGTGTGCAGACCCCGTTGGCGTTTCATATCGCCCTCATGGTCGTGGTGGCGGTGAAGCTCAGGGCCTTGGGACCGCTCCCACCGAAAAAGCTCATGATGCCGCTGAGTGGGTTACCCGGCAGAAACTGGAACGTGTAACTCGCGGTGACAGTGACCCAGTTTCCGGTGCCATCCAGGCTCGCGGAAACGGTGGGCAGGGGACCTGGCAAGATGGGCGGGCCGCTCGCCAGAGTGTTCCCGAAACGCACCAGACTGACCGACTTGCCGGCCGCTCCGCCGTCCACGAACACGTTTGCGGAATAAAATCTTGCGCCGTCGCGAACCGCCTTGGACAAGGTGTTGTACTGGTACAGCGCGCGTCCCATCTCCGTCACACCGAGCATCAGGAGCAGCAGGATCGGCGCGACGATCACGAATTCCACGAGAGCAATCCCGCGTTGCCGCAAACCCATTTCAAAGTCTCGTCGCGGTTTCATGAGTCGGCCGCTCCAAAATCCTTGTACAGGATGATGGTGTGGGGCCCCGGCCCGAGTCCGGTGGAAGTGCCCATACCGCCGCTCTGATTGATGCATTCGTAGAGCAGTTCGCTGTTGATCGTCTGTGTGTTTCCCTTATGCGTGGGCTGATCGTTCAGGAAAAAGCAGCCGTAGCCGAGTATTGGGACATTCTTGTTCTTGCCCGAATCGAGGCCGGTGCAATCCACAAAAGGCACCGTCATGATTCGTGGGTGGGGATTCTGGATGCCGGCCGGGTTGTCCCAAGTTCCCTGCTGGGACAACGTGGTCTTGTATGCCGCGTAACTCAGGGGGGTCGTGGTAATCACGTCCGAAGCGATCCGGGCCGCGATGCCATCGTGAACAGGGCCTACGGTGTTGCCTGTCTTGGTATCCACGTTGGTGGTGTCGCCCACGCACAAGGGACTCTGATAGCCGCCGGCAAGATTGTCCCGCAGGCAGGCGGCGCCGGAGCAGCCCAGTTCCAGCAATTGGAAATTGCCGGGCGTTACCTGCGTCTTGGAAGAATCCTTTATCAAGGGCGAAACCACAGGCGCATCGGGGTCTACCGGATAGCCGAATACCATGGTCGGCGGTGTGTTCTTTGTTGGATCACCGCAGGCCAGCAGAGGCACGACATTTGTCGGACAGGGCAGCACCGGGCTGGGCCCGGCCACGGCACGGGCACTGACGTCAACGGTATGCACGCCGATCACCTGGATCAACCAGGCGGGGCGGGAGAAGTTTGCAACTCCTACGCGAACGAAATTCGGACTTGCGCCGCCTGGAGCGAAGGGACTCAGCGTTTCCGAAAACTCCACGATCACGGCGTCGCCAGCGATATTGCTTAGCTCGGAGTTGCCGCTGGCAGCGGCATTCATGGAAAACGCGGACCGTGCGGCGGCAGTTGCCAAGCTGGTGTCATTCGTCTCGTCCAGGGTCTTGGCTCCGCTGAGGGCAGCGGCATCCACCGCATTCTGCAGCCGGGTTCGGTTGAGGTACGCGTGCCCCATGTCCAGGGCCAGGCCCGCCATGGCGATCAGGGCGATCACCCCGATGGCGAACAGCGGGAGGATGGCGCCGCGCTGCAATTCACGGGTCCGGAACGGACCGGGCGATATCCCGGACGACTTACATGCCCTTCGGTTCCGGTCCTGGCCGGCCCTGAGGGTGGAACCACCTTGGTTCATCATGTTTGCGATCTCCCATGCCGCGGCGGTGCCCTAGCGCCCCGAAGATCCGCTGCTGGATCGTCCGGGCGTGCCCAGCACCGTGTGCTCGCGCACCGACTCGGGCTTGCCGATGTCGCCGCGATACGCCTTGCCCAGGATCGCGTCGGCCTTGTTGGCTTCAATGCCGTCGGGCGCCAGCGCCTCCGGGTGCTGAGCCTTGGCCGGGTTGTAGGTCTGGTTGTTGACCATATTGCGCACCGAGTCGCCGTAACTGGCCTCGGTGCGCGCCGGGGTGGCGCTCCACTCGGCGCAGGCCTGCAAGCTCAGAAGGCCGATCGCCAGGGCCAGTTTCGCCGCCCCTTGCCGTGTCGTTTGTTTCATGGCTGCCCGCTCCTGTCAGGGTTGCTGTCCGAAATGGCCACGCAGGCCGCCGCTATAGACCTGTCCCGGTCCACCGCTCCGCGCCGGCGCCTGACGGGCCTCGGTCCGGCCCATCAGGTAATACTCCATATCGCTGGGTTCGACGTACTTGTCCGTGGGCAGGGCGATCTTGTCCGGCGATACGGGCTTGACCAAATGGGGGGTGACGAAGATCACCAGTTCCGTCTCGCTCTTGAGGAACTTCTGGCTGGTGAACAACTGCCCCAGGATGGGGATGTCGCCGAGACCCGGGAACTTGGAAATGCTCTCGCGCATGCTGTCGCTGATCAGGCCGGCAATCCCCAGGGTCTGGCCATCGTCCAATTCCAGCGAGGAATTGGCGCTGCGCTTGGTCAGGGAGGGAATGACGAAGCTTTCGTTGCTGTTGCCGACGGGCAGTACGACCGCGTTGTCGGCGGACAACTCGCTGACGTCGATGTTCAGCTTCATGCTTATCCTGCCGGTATCCAGCACTACCGGCAGAAACTTGAGCATGACGCCGAAGGGTTTGAACTGAACGGTGACGGTGCCCGCACCGCCCACGCCGATGTTCTGCGGAACCGGCACCGGGAACTCGCCCCCGGAAAGGAAATCCGCATCCTGCCCGGAAATCACCGTCAGGTTCGGCTCGGCCAGGATCTTGGCCAGTCCGTTCTCCTTGGCGGCGTTGATCACAGTCTTGACCGCCACATCGTGGCCGATGAAGCGGAAGAACATGCCGTAGGGATTGATGGCGCTGGCTCCCACGGCCAATGCCTGGGTCAGGGCGCTGACTGCAGCATTGCCGCTGATGGTCCCGCTGCTGAAGTCGCCGCTCGCGCCCACGGCCGAGAAGTCTACCTTCAGGTTGCGGGCCAGGCGTCGGTTGATTTCCGCCACGGTTACGCCCAGCATCACTTGTTGTGGACCGCCCACCTGCATGAGATTGATGACGCCAGTTTCCTGGCCCTGCGGCGCCGCAGACGAAGACCCGGGCTGGCGTCCACCTCCCGCTGCGGCGTTCTCGCCGATATTGGTGATGGTCTGGTTGCCGGTCCGGTATTCGGAGGGCTGTTGCTCGCCGCGTGGCGCGAAGGTGTTGGCGATCTTGATGATCGCATCCATTTTTTGCAGGCTGGAGACCTGTCCCGACAGCACGATCGCGCCTTGGGAGGACAGCACCTTGGGATGCTCGTTGGGGAACAGTTCGTGCAGCTTGGCCTTCAGCCCGTCCAGATCATGCGTTACCTCCACCTCGATGGTGCGGTAACAACTGGCCTGGCTGCACAGCACCACATTGGTATTGCCGAGCCGGCGTCCCAACACATACAGATGGGTGGGATCGAGCAGGCGGACGTCGGCCACTTCCGGGTTCCCTACGGTGATGCGGGTGGTGGCCGCGGACAGATGAACGAAGCCGGCCTTGTTCACGGTGACGTTAAAGTCGTCGGACGCCCTGAGGCACGAAGGGACGAACGCCAGGGCCGCCCAGACGGACAGCGCGACGACGACGGAGCGGCCGTGCCGGCGCATCCGGGCGATCAGTTTGGTGGGCGTATTCATGGGCTAACTCCCGTCCTATTCTTTTTGCTTTTTTGGCTTATTCACGCGGCTATTCGGAACATTCGTGAGGGTTGCACCTCACCTTGCTGGCTAACGTGCCCCGAATGATCGTCACGCTTCTGCCGACGGAAGCCATGGGCCTCGGCGCGGGCTCGGGTGCGTGTGCCGCGAAGGGTCCGGGTTGGGTCTTCTCCACGACCGCGGCATCAGCCGGGTTGCGCAGGGCAAGCTGAATGGAGCCCTCTTCCTCGGCCTTGAACACGGCTTCCGCCTGTTGCGGCGTCATCTGCAGGGTGACCGAGCGCACCACGATGGGCTTGTTCTTGTCGCTGGTGGCTTCCTGATCCACGGCCAGCACCTTGATATCCTGCACGATGGTTTCCGCCTGGGTCGGGCCCTGGCCGCTTCCGCTCTTCCTCGAAGCCAGGATGTCCACATGATTGTCTGGCAGCAGAAAGCCGCCCACACCGCTGACGTCGTTCACCCGCACCGTGAAGGCGCGCATGTATTCTGGAATACGCAGGGAAAACACGTTGCCGCCCTTGGGGTCGAGCACACGCCGGGCATTCAGCGGTTCGTCGGCAAACACGGTGTCAATGGCGATCTTGCCGAGCACCTGGGCCTTTTCCGTGAACATGTCCGAGGTGATGGCGTCCTTGGGCCATTCCACTTCCCTGACCTGCGACGGCTCAACCTTCTGCCACTGCGGGATGTCCTGCGCCGCGACCAGCACCTTGCCATACTGCAACTTCATCACGGGACCGCCCGACAGGGAGGTTACCCAGCGCTGGGCAATGAAGACCGCAGCGAACGCCAGGATCAGCGCGCCCAGGAAAAGAATGAAAGTTCTGCCAGTGAACATGGGTGTCCCCTTGTCTCTAAGATTCCGGGCTCACGCACTCCCGGTAGTGCTGTTCCACGCCGGCCGCACGAAATAACTGTTCCAGGCCCGCTCCGTCCGTTCCGCCGTAACCTGGTTGGGCAACCCCTCGTAGCGGCACTGATCCAGCGCCAGGCCGATCAGGTCTCGGGGCTGGCAGGGCAGCAGCGGTCTCCGCTCCCGCAAATACAGGCTGAGCACATGGCTCAGCGCCGCCGAGTCAAATTCGATCCCCTGCGAATCGCAAACCTGCCGCCAGATGGCTCCAAATTCCTCCACCGTCAGGGTGTCGAACCGCACCTTGTAGCCCAGCCGCCGCAGGAAGGCTTCATCCGCCAGTTCCAGCGGATTCAGGTTGGTGGAGAAAATCAGCACCACATCGAAGGGCACCGGGAAGCGGGTGCCGCTGCCCACGGTGAGGTAGTCCAGCTTCTGCTCCAGGGGCACGATCCAGCGGTTCAGCAGGTCCTTGCTGTCCACCCGCTGCCGGCCTAGGTCGTCCACCATGTAGATGCCGTTATTGGCCTTGAGCTGCAAGGGCGCGAAATACTGCTTCGTCATTGGGTCGTGCGACAGTTCCAGCATGTCCAGGGTCAGCTCTCCGCCGGTGACCACCACGGGGCGCTGGCACTCCAGGAAACGCTGGTCATGGCTCGCATCCAGCAGAAGCTGGGCCGGATCGGCCTTATCCGCGACAGGGTGGTGCAGCGAGGGATCGAAGAACTGCACTACGTAATCCCCCACCGCCAGGGATTGGGGGATCAGCACAGTTCCCGCCAGCAGGCGCGCCAGGTGCAGGCTGATATAGGTCTTGCCAGTGCCGGGCGGGCCGTAGACGAAGATCGGCCGCCCTGAATGCATGGCGGGGCCCAGTTGTTCCAGCACCGAGGGGCGTATCACCATCCCGTTGAACACCCTGACGATGTCGGCGCGGCCGACCCGCTGCCGGTGCACCGACTGCGCCTCGACGACGCGTTGATATAATGGCAGCGGGACCGGCGCCCGGCCGCTGTAGCCGCTCTTCAGCAGGGCATCCAGGGCCTGGTTGCGTCCTCGCTCGGTCAGGGCATAGCGCAACAGGCCCGAGCCTTCCCGGGGGGAGCGCACCTCGATGACGCCGTTGCCACGCATGAACTGCAGCAGGGTCTCCAGCACCGGCCAGGCCAGGGCGAGTCGCTGCACCAGTTGCTGTTGGTCCAACACGCCGCCCCAGTAGAGATGCTTGGCTAGCAGGTCGCATAGGAAATCACGGCCGAGGCCGGTTTCCTCGACGCTGCGGGGCCGCGGCGCGAGCCCGCGCGCTGATTCGCCCGTTGGCAGGTTGGCGACGGCGTTCATGGTTCATCCCGCCCAAAGACACTTGAAAATGGGAGTGAAGGCGCCGGTCCAGGCCAGTGCCCCGAGCGTGCCCAGGGCGATGGCGATGGCATAGGGAAACCGCAGCGTTGCGGCGCTGGCCGGACGGGGCGGGGTGTAGGAACAGAGACCCGTGAGCAGCAGGCATTTGAACATCAGCCAGTAGCGCGCCAGGTATGCCCCCAATCCGCCGCGCAGGCCGATCAGGCAGAGCGCGATGAGACTGCCCACCCCGCTGCTCAGGCCCACCGCCAGCAGGCTGACGGGCCAGCCTAGTAGACTGCCGGTGGCGGCCATCAGCTTGACATCCCCGGCCCCCATCCAGCCGATGGCGTAGAGGGGCAGAAAGATGCACAGCCCGGTGGCGAACCCCGCCAGGCTGTTCAGCAACCCGCCCCATCCATGCAGGAAGGACAACAGAAGCAGTCCCGCAGCCAGTCCGCTGACGCACAAGGCATTGGGGATGCGATGGGTGAGAAAATCGACGATGGTCGCCGCGATGACCAGCAGGCACACCAGGAGGGTCTGCAGATGCTCGGTCAGGATTGCCAGCAGGGCGGTCAGGGCTGCTGGAGGCGCGTCGCCCACGGAGGTCATGGCGGAATCTCGGCTCTACAGATCCGGGCTGCTGATATGGCATCCCGGCCCGGAGGTTCATCCGCCTGGTCCTGGGCGCTGCCCAAGCCAGGAACGTGTTATTGGGTTTTGGGTGACCGCCTGCGCGGCGGTCTTGTTGGGGAGAGAGGAGCGGATACTGCCCGCTACTCTCGTCGCCCATGAGCGTTTGCCCATTGCTGATTAGGCATCAGTTTTGGCCGTTTATGTTACAAGCAACATAGCTGATTACTAGCCACCGCCCGCGCCACCTCCTACGGTACCTAACTCTGTGTGTACTGCTGTAATAATCCGATTTACGTCACCGCCCACCAAGAGAAACGCGGCGACCGCGCCCAAGAGAATGAGTCCACCCGTTACGGCGTACTCCACCATTTCAAGACCTTCCTCTTCCTTCCAGAAGCCCTTCAGTTTTTCAGTCAAGGTGTTCATGACATTCTCCGAAATATTGTCCAGTTCAATTGTTCGTTGCCCCCCGGCTTTCAATGGGGCCGGAGGGGCGACCCGCACTAGCGGGCCTGTGACCTAACCCTGGCCTGAACGTCCGACACGCTGTACAACTGGTCAGCATGACGTTCGTATATCCGCATCCTATGGCTGCGCCGTTACCAAAGTAAGCAAAACGTGTATTTGTGCTTCGTTGGTTACGTATATACGCTCACCATTGGGCCGATAGAATACGTATGGATGCGGATCAAGTTGGTTATCTTGTCGTTCTGAACAATGAAGGGCCAATTCGATCGGTTTGTCACCGTCAGCTTGCCAGATATTGTTGATCTTGCGCCTTTTAATGTACTTTAGATTGAAGTGATCGGCGCGCCGAAGCAGTGGGTGCGGGCGGCGAATTGGGTGAGCCTTTTAATCTGGAAAAAGGGGATTTGTGCTCCGAGAAACCGGCTGATCGCGGGTAATTTAAAACTCGGCATCAATCCATCCTGAATTTCTCTGCGCCCGTCACAGGAAAGCCAGATTTCCGGGTGACTTACAAGATCAGGGGGGTGGTGCTCGCGTTTCGTGGCAGAGTGCGAGGGTTTCGGATTTGGGCGGGAAGATTGAAGCAGGCCGCGTGAGGTGTTCGGTTATTGATGGTCGGAGTGCGGGTCGGTGGCTCTGCCCCGCCTTATTGACGCTAAGTTATTCACGTGCTCGGGAAGCTGCGCCGCAAGCATGTGGTGCTATTTTCTCGCTTGGAAAGGCTAGGGAAGCCTTGGCCATCGGCAATCATCCGATCCAAACTCTCAGCCGTGTGCAGCGCCGAAGCCGGGGCGCGTCCCCGGCTTCATGAGGCTGAGCGGCCTTCGGTCAGGCGGCTTCCAAGTGGTCGTCGCGATAGATGTACTGGTTGCCCCCGAAACCCAGCAGGCTGCTGAACTCGAACCCCACTTCCAGACCGCCTTCCAGGGTGGGCCGCTCCCAGACGGGAAACATGCAACCCTCCAGTTGCAAGGTGGGCAGCCGCACGCGCACGGCGCTTTCCGGGGACAATGCATCGGGTGGTGTGTCGAAGTGGGCCATGATGCCGCGCAGGGAAAGGTTGCGCACGGTGAAGGGATGCTGCTCGTCGTCCTCCTTTAACAGGTAGGCCGTCAGGGTAAGGCTCTTGCGATAGTGGTGCCGGTCATTCTTCATCCTTGCAGTCCTCCAAAAGTTTGATGGGGTTGCACTTCTCGGGGCCGGAGAATCTGGCGGCGCTGATGGTCCAAGAGGGGATTACGCCCGGCTTGGGGCGACAAGAACCAGATCTGCCTGCCAAGATGAATACTATCGAGAGTCTGAGGGTTTCCGTCAAGGGCATGCAGTGCCCCGGCTGCGAGACCGTGATCGAGAAGGCGGTGCGCGGGCTGGCGGGCGTGCGCAGGGCCAAGGCGGATTTCGGCGCAGAGATTCTCGAGGTCAGCTACGAGCCGAAAAAGCTGCCTCTGTTGCGCATCATCGGGGCTGTGGAGCGGGCCGGGTATGAGTGCTCCCTGGCCAAACCGCCGCATTCCTGGCGCGACACGTTCATAAAGCTGGGTGAAATCCTGCTGGGACTGGCGGGAATCGGCCTGATCTTCGCCGCCGGCACCTGGCTGGACGTACGTGAGCGCCTGCCTGCCTTCGGCCAGCACATGGGGCACGGGATGATCTTCGTGGTCGGCTTGCTCACCGGCTTTCACTGCGTGGGCATGTGCGGCGGCTTCATCGTTGGGTACACCACTGGCGGCGCCTTGAAGGGACGTGGCCACGGTCTGTCCCATCTCGCCTACGGATTGGGCAAGACCATCGCCTACACGGCCATCGGGGCCGGGTTCGGCTACCTGGGGTCCATCATCACCTTCACGCCTGAGATCCGCAGCGCCACCGCCATTGCCGCCGGCGCGTTTCTGGTGCTGTTCGGGCTCAACATGCTGCACCTCCTGCCGCATTGGCACTGGTTCGGGTTGCGGACGCCGGCATTTCTGGCGCGCTTTGTAAACCGCGAGTCGCGCCGGCACCGAAGCCCCTTCGTGATCGGCATACTCAATGGCCTGATGCTGGCCTGCGGACCATTGCAAGCCATGTACATCATGGCGGCGGGCACCGGCAGCATGCTGGAGGGAGCGACCGTGCTATTCCTGTTCGGCGCCGGTACCTTGCCTCTGCTCATGGGCTTCGGCTTTCTCGCCAGCGCGTTATCGCGCCGCGTCACCGGCTCCATCCTGCGTGTCTCCGCCGTGCTGGTGGTAACCCTGGGATTGATCATGCTCAACCGCGGGATGGTGCTGGGCGGCAGCGGCTATGATTTCACCTCTTTGATGACCAGGGCCTCAAGCGAGTTGAGGCTGATCGCCAGGACCTACGCACCTGCCCTGGTTCCGGAGGGAGGGGTTCAGGAGATAAGGATGGAGGTAAACCGAAAGGGTTTCGTCCCCAACCGCTTCGTATTGAAACAAGGCGTTCCCGTGCGTTGGATCATTAACGGCGCCGAGTTGACCGAATGCAACCGCGCCATCGTGGTGCCTGGGCTGGGACTGGCCTTAGACGTTCGAGAGGGTGAGCAGATCATCGAGTTCACGCCGATGGAGGCTGGCCTCATTCCCTGGAGTTGCTGGATGGGCATGCTGCCCGGCGCGTTCATGGTGGAGGCCGTTGCCACGGGAACGGACGCGCCGCCCTGAGAGAAGCTCAGCCGAGGTGCGCGCGGCGTGCCCTTAGCAGCAGGAACAGCAGATAAGTCAGGGCGACCCAGTGATTCTTGTGCTCGAAGGGCCGCCGCAGCCAATAGCGGTAGACCAGGCTCCAGTGGGTCTTGATCAGGTAGAGGATGAGCAGGTCGTTGAACACCGTGCGCGCCGTTCCGGGCGCCATCCAGGGATTTGCGAGCCGTTGACGGGCAACGATGCGCAGCGCATCGGCGGTTTCGCGCGCTTCCTGCGACTTGGCCACGATCCAGTGCCTTCCGCTGCCGAGAGCTCTGCGCCAGGGCGGGCCGGGCCTGGGCGGTTCTTCGGACGGCGGTGTGGTCGCCGCGCTGCACAAGGCTTCGGCCACGGCCTGCAAGGCCTGCTCGAAGCTCATCAACTCGGGCTGGTAGCGCAGGGAGAGCTTGCCTGGCTTTGACGCCAGACTCACGCGGTAAATCCCGTCTCTACGGCGCAGAATCAGCGCGAGCTGCCGCCGCGCTTCCTCCGGGAAGGTGGCGGGCAGGTCGAAGCGGAGATGGCCGTGCCCGCGGTAACGCAGCGTGGTCTGTTTCAGCAGTGACACGGTAGCTTACGGGTCTGAATGCGCTGGCTGGGTGCTGGTTCAGCCGGCATTGCCGGCCTCATCCGCCTCATCCTTGGATTCGGCGAGGAGGTCTTCAAGGCTCTCCTTCTGCCGCAGCACGAAGTCCTTGCTCTGGTCGGCTGCGTTTGAGGCGGCCGCAATGATTTCCTTGCGGTATTTATGAACAAAATAGCCCGCCGCAAAACCGACGCCGAACATCACTACAGGATTTCGAACCAGGACACTCATTACTTTTCTCCCCGTCTGTGTAATTGTTGAGACTGCAACGCCCGTCGCCACGCCTTTCGCCAGTGTTTCGGCCGATGGCATGTGGCGTAGCAAGGACCGTTTCTCTTCGGTGTCCGTTACCGCGGAACCCGCGAGTCCCGCTTCGGCAGCCGTTCCATGCTCCGCCCTGCGCCCCGTTTCGGGGTCCATGCCTCCATGAGTCTGGTTCATTCAATGTCCTCGCGATCACGAAATCATTGGGCTGCGGCGTGCCGCAGCGGGTCCGCCGCTCGCGGCCGCCGCGCCAGAAATCTGGCGCAGACAGGCCGTCAGACGTCAGCAGACGGTGCCTGGGAACTGCCGTCTCCCGCAGGCGGGTCCGCTACGATTTCATCGCCGTGAAGCATCTGATAAATGCCTTCGCAACCCTCACAGCAAAATCGCTTGAGTCCCGACAGCGTGTTCAAGTGATAGGCCGATGTCTCCACCGGCAGGGAACACAGGTCGCAGGCGTACTGTTCGGTAGTCATGGCGGCGTTTGTCGTGAGCGTGGCGTAGGTGCGGCCGAGAGGGACGCTATGCTCCGGTAGTATAGGGGCTCAGGCGACGGAGGGGTAGGGGCCGCGAGCCCGGCGGCGTGCGCTGGTGCTTGCCTGCAGCCGGTCGGGCGCGTTTTGGGCAATCGAGCGTGAGGGTTCTGCGCGTGTGCGCGGAACCCTTGTGAATCAGCCTTTCAGCGCGCGATTGGAGGCCTTCATCAGCGCGATGCGCAGGGCGCCGGTGACGCTGGCGCTCAGCCCAATCTGGGCGGCGATGGCGGGGACTAGAATCAGTGATGCGAAGGTCAGACCGGTGGCCAGTAACAGGCTGGCGTCCGGGCCTTGCAGAGAACTGGTGGCGAGTGCGATGTGCTTGGTGCTCATGTCGGCCTCATTCAGCGAAAAAAACGACGGGATTGTTTTTTTTCTATCAATTAACAATCAACTCTTGTGCCAATGACGAGGTGCCCGTGTTTACTGGCCTTCCGCGAGATAGGGAGAGGTGGCGGGGGCTGGAACTGCGGCGAAACCCTATGTGAGGTGTGGCATATGACACACTTTGCCGTGCAGGGGGGGCGCTGGGATGCCGTCTGCGGTTGCCCTACGGCATTTTCCGGTAGGGAATTAGCTGACGCGATCTATAGGCGCGCGGCCCGAGGCCTGCCGCGTTCGCCGCTCTCCGTGGGAATCGAAGCCCGCTCAGCCTCCTCTGCCCTATGTGACACGGGTCGCGGTATATACAGGTGTAGCGGGTTGGCGTTGGAAGTATGGTGTGGGACGCAGGTGGGCCGCTCGATCCTGCAAGGCTCATTCAGGTCTTCGGCAAGACCCTGGCGGCGCCTGGTCATCCGGTAAAGGCGCCTAAAGTGTGTCAAATGCCGCAGTTGGGCCGCCCGCCATTACCTCGGCGTGGGTGTCACCCCAGCAATCCGGTCAAGCTCGGTGGCGCATAAAGCATTGAAATAAAGGAGCGGATAGGTCCGTGGCTTGGATTCTGGTGATAGCGGGCGCCTGTCCGGCGTGGTAATTGCGCAGACAGCCCTAACCGGCGATGGTTCATGCCGAGGTGTGTGAAATGCCTCACCATGAGTCATATGACGCAGTAGCTTGATCTGGCGGCGGCCTTCTGGCCGGTGACGTCCGGTATCTGTAATATGCGCCATCGGCGCCAGCGAGGGCAGATTTCATGAGCAGCAGTGTACATTGCAGTCCGCAAACCGACTGCGAGGAGCAGGCGCAGCAATTGAACCGCGATTGTCATTGCGTGACGTTCGATCGGGCCAGGATGCGTGAGGAGTTGCTGGAGCTACCCGACGGCAAGGCCTTGTTCCGCATGATCGTTGAAGAACGTCCGCATCTGTTCGCCGACTCGCCCGTGTTTATCCCTCAGGCCTGCCTGCAACGGCAGGCACTCATCATCCAGGCCATCGAGCGGGTCGTGGCGCTGCCGGCCTACCAGGACCGGGTACTGGCCTATGCGCCGGTCACGGCCAGGACTCTTACTCGTGCGCGAGGGGTGTTTTTCGGATACGACTTTCACCTATCCGCATCCGGTCCGCAGCTGATCGAGATCAATACCAATGCCGGTGGAGCCCTTATCAATGCCCTGCTGATGCGGGCTCAGCTGGATTGCGGTACGGGTAGCGTGCACGCCCAGGCCACGCGTCCGTCGGCGCCGGACCGGGCAGAGGAACGCGCCCTGGATCAGACCTATCTGGAGATGTTCCAGACGGAATGGCGCCTCGAGCATCCCGAGCGGCCGCTGGGATCGGTGGCGATTGTGGACGATGATCCGGCGAACCAGTTTCTCTACCCCGAGTTTCTGCTGTTCAAGGCTTTGTTCGAACGGCAGGGCATCGCGGCGGTGATCTGCGGGCCACAGGAACTGCAGTTCGACGGCCAGCGTCTCCGGGCCGGCGGGCAAGACATCGATCTGGTGTATAACCGGCTAACCGATTTCGGCCTCGAGGCGCCGGCTCTCGCTCCTCTCAGGGAGGCCTATCAAGCCGGTGCGGCGGTGGTCACGCCGCATCCGCGCGCCCATGCCCTGTACGCGGACAAGCGCAACCTGGGCCTGTTGAGCGACGCGGCGGCCCTGCAGGCGTTGGGCGTGGATGAGGATACCCGGTCATTGCTTACCTCGGGCATCGCGCACACGGAGACGGTGGATCCGGCGCGCGCCGATGAACTCTGGGCATCGCGCAAGCGATTGTTTTTCAAACCGGCCGCGGGTTACGGGAGCAAGGCGGCGTATCGCGGGGACAAACTGACCCGCCGCGTGTTCGAGGAGATTCTAAGGGGCCAATATGTGGCTCAGCATTTGATTCCGCCCAGCGAGCGGCATTTGCAGATGGATGGGGCGGCCATCGACCTGAAGGTGGATCTGCGCAACTACGTGTATCGCGGAGAGGTACAGGCCGTCACCACCCGACTTTACCAGGGACAGACCACCAACTTCCGCACGCCCGGCGGTGGGTTCGCGCCGGTGGTGGTGATTCCCTGCATCGACGAACAGCTCAAGGCGTCGGCCGGCTGCCTCTGAAGGGCGGGTTCCGGGCTGGCTAGAGCGCCCTGCCTCTGCGTTTCGTTGCTATGCTTGCCTCAAGAATAAGACTACATCAGCGGAACCTAGTCTGAGGCCACGGATGCAAACGGCATCCGGCTCGTTCGTACCATCCAGGCTTCTTTCCGTGGATCGTTTTCAAGAGGAGGCCACAGGTGTCTTGCCGTTTTCAGGAAGCGGGCAAAGGGGTTGTCGGCGAGCGTGTTCGCTCCTGTGTGATGCGGTTGGGGAGTAATGCCGGCGCAGCCAGTTTCTTTTGCGTGTCTCTCGTTTTTGCGACATCCGCACTTGCCCAGGACCTGGGGCGTAACTGGTCCATCAAGGGTTTCGGGACCTTCGGCGTCAGCGGAACCGATACCGATCAATTGGAATACCGCCGGGATATCTCGCAGGCCAGCGGCGTTACCCGTTCCGCGGGGATCGATATCGACTCCCGACTGGGGCTGCAACTGGATGTGGACATCACCGATACCCTGCACACCACCGTGCAGTGGGTAGCCCGTCAGCATCCCGGGGATTTCTTCGAGCAGAACCTGGACTGGGCCTTCCTGCGCTGGCGGCCCGCGGCGGATCTGGACCTGCGGGTCGGCCGCCTGGGATTCGACGTATTCATGCTGTCCGATTATCGCAATGTCGGATATGCCTATCCCTGGGTGCGGCCTCCGCACGAATTTTACGGCGGACTCCCGGTCTACCACTTCGATGGCGCTGATATCGCCCATCGCTTCCAGGTGGGAGACGGACAACTGACCCTCAAGGGCTTCGGAGGCTATGCCTATTACCAGGTGCCCGGTCCCTTCTCGACGCTGTTTGATGCCTCCTCTGCGCTCGGGGGAGCGAGCGCCGTGTATGAGTTGGGTAATTGGCGCGCCCGTATCGGGTATGTCTATACCTTGAACCTCAGCGACCCGCCCTTCGGGCCGCTTTCTTCTGCCTTGGACAACCCGACCGTCAATGCCTTCTGGCCGGGTGCGAGCGGCCTCAAGGATGATTTCAAGGTCAAGAATGCAGCTGTCCAGTTCAGCTCCATTGGACTGGCCTACGACGATGGCGAGTGGCTGGGCCAGATCGAGGGCGCTTATATTGACTCGGAGGTCAACCTTTATCCAACCGTGGCCAACGGTTATTTCAGCATCGGCCGGCGCCTGGGCAGCTTCACCCCCTACGTGTTGCTGGGAATCGCGGAGACCCTGAACGAGGTCGTGGATGTGCCGCCTTTGCTGTTGCCGGTTCCCCAATTGCAGGCCTTTCGCTCGGCGGTTGACCAGGCGCTGAACGGCAACGGAGTGGATGAGAAATCGGTCTCCCTGGGTGTGCGCTGGGATGTCTACGAGAACATCGCAGTCAAGGCGCAATGGAGTCACTACTGGCTGGGTCAGAACGGCACTCAGCTTTGGGTCGAGCCGGCCAGCGGCCCGACACCCGACCAGGTGAATGTGTGGTCGGTGGGCGTGGACTTCATGTTTTAGCCATGCGAATCTTGGCCTTGCCTCTGCTGCTGATGGTGTTCGCGGTCCACGCCGAGGTCGCCGTCATCGGCAACCTGCGCAATCCCAGCGAGGCACTAAGTGCCAAGCAGGTACAGGACATTTTTCTGGGTCGGACGCGCACCTTCCCGGACGGGCGTTTCGCGTTGCCCATCGACCAGTCTTCCGATTTGCGCGGCGAGTTCTACCAGAAACTGACTTCGCGCCCGGTGGAGCAGATAAACGCCTATTGGGCGCGCATCATGTTTACTGGCCAGGCCTCGCCGCCCCTGCAACTGCCGGATGACGAAGCGGTGTTGAAGGTGGTGCGCGAAAATGAGGGGGCCATTGGCTATGTATCGAAACCGCACGCCGACAAGACGGTGCGCGTGCTGTTGCAACTGAACTGATGAAGCCTTTCAAGAGGCGACGCCTGGAGCGCAAGCTGGCCCTGTCGGTGATCGGGGTGGCCCTGGTCATCGCCGCCATTACCTCGGGCGTATTCTTTGCCACGGAACTGCGGCGCTCGGCGCAGAAGACGACGCTGATGCTCGAACAATTGCTGGATACTGTGGAGAGCACCGCCACCATCGCGGCCTACACGGGAAACCGTCAGATCGGCGAGGACGTCCTGAAAGGCTTGTTGCGCAACCAGATCGTGCATGAGGCGCGGCTCAGCGACAGTCGCGGGCTGAACCTGAGCCAGGCCCGGGATACCTCGGTGGTCACCCAGCATGCGGTCCAGCGCGACCTGTATTCCCCATTCGGTGATCGCGAAGTGGTGGGCACCATCACGGTAGTCCCGGAAGCCCGCTTCAACCTGCAGGAGGCACGCTACAGCGCCTTGGTGAATGCCATCAACTCGACGGTGCTCATCGGGCTGACTGCCCTGATCGTGCTGGCGGTGGTGCGCTGGTTCATGTCCCGGCCGCTGATGCAGGTTTCCGGTGCGCTGCACGCCATCAGCGTCGGCCAGGCGCAGCGGCTGGAGGTATTGCCGCGCAACCACAACGATGAGTTGGGTCAACTGGTGCGGGACATCAACGGGCTTCTGGATGCGCTGGAGCAGAAGTTCGCGGCAGAGCGCGCCCTGCGGGAGGAGATCCAGGCGGTCGAGCAGCAACTGCGCAGCATCTTCGTGACCACCAGCGCCGGTATCTTCGTGCTGGACGGCGAAGGCCGCCTGCTGACCGCCAATCCCAGTCTCGAGCGTGTCGCCGGCCTGCATGAGAGCCCGGATGGGCAGCGCCTGGGGCAGGATTTCGCTGCCTTGGTATTTGCCGAACCGGAGAGGGTCAGGGAACTCATGCGCCAGGCGGAGGAGCGTGGCCAGGCGGTGGCCCTGGACCTGCAGCTGAAGAACCCGCGCAACGGCGACATGGTCTGGGTGCACTGCCTGATCTCCCGTCAGACCGATGCGTCAGGAAGCACGTATTTTCAGGGCGTGCTATACGATGTGACCGAGCGCCTCGAAGCGGAGGCGCGCGCCCAGCACGAGGCCAATTACGATCCCCTTACCGGCCTTCTCCGGCGCAGCGCCGCCGAACGGGAACTGCTGCGGCTAATGAAGGGCTCGTCCGGCGGTCGGCCGCCCGCCGTGCTCCTGGTGCTCGATCTGGATAACTTCAAGACCATCAATGACAGCCTCGGACACCACGCCGGTGACGAGGTGCTGGTCGAGACGGGGCGCAGGATCAAGGCCTGTGTGCGCGCCGGGGACATCGTGGCGCGGCATGGGGGCGACGAGTTCGTGATCGTCCTGGCCAACTGCGGTTCCGGGGACATGGCGGGGGCGATCGCCAGGGAACTGGTCCTCGCCATCTGTCAACCCATCCTGCTGGCTCTGGGCGAGTCCGTGGAGGTCGGGGCCAGCATCGGTGTCGCCGTGCAGACCAACCCGGCGCAGAACGCCGACGACCTTTTCAGACTGGCGGATCGCGCCATGTACGAAGTCAAGCGTCAGGGCCGAAATGGCTACGCCTTGGCACAGGACACCGGTGACATCGTTGAACTGGTGAGCCGCGGAGCGGACGGCCGCGGAACCCGGACATAGTGGGACGGCTGGGGTAAGATAACAGCGTCGCGCCAAAAGCGCGCGTTCTGTTTGAGGTCTCCCCATGGTACTGATGAACGAAGACGAAAAAGCCCTGTTTGAGCAGGAGATGGCCGGGGTGCAGCCGCTCAAGAGCCGGGAGTCGAAGGTTCTGCACCAGCGAGGGAACGCGAAGCCGACGCCGGGCCAGGTCTACCGCCGTGCCGCCGCGCAGAATCCGCATGGCGGAGACGAGAACTTCCTCCCCTCGGGCTTCATTCAGGCGGTGCATCCCCTGGAGGTGCTCAGCTTCAAGCGGCAGGGCGTGCAGAACGGCGTGTTTCATAGCCTCCAGCAGGGCCGCTATCCGGTGGAGGCAACCCTGGACCTGCACCTATTGAGTATCGAGCAGGCGCGGCGCGCGGTTTTCCAGTTCATTCGCGATTGCATGCAGCATGACATCCGCACCGCTCTCATCAACCACGGCAAAGGGACGCGCAATCCCGAGTCCCAGGCGGTGATCAAAAGCTGCGTGGCCCGCTGGCTGCCCATGTTCCCGGAGATCATGGCCTTTCATAGCGCGCAGAAGTTTCACGGCGGTACCGGCGCGGTCTACCTGCTGCTGCGCAAGAGCGAGAAGGCCAAGGAGCGCACCCGCGAGAGCCTCGGGCTCAAGTCCGGCAAGCCGGTTCCCTGAGGTCCGCCGCCGCCCGCAGCCCCGAATCCTCCAACAGCCGTTCGATCGCTGCCCAGGCGGGCGTCGAGACCCTGTCGTTGGCCGCCTTGCCTTCCCGTCGCAGGTGCCAGTCCAGCAGGATGGCCTGTAGATACTGCAGGCTGTGGGCCGGATGGGTATTCATGTCGCTGATCAGGTAATCGAACTTGGCGGCGAACGCGGTATCTTCGAGATAGGGCTGGAACCCATCGAGGCAGTCCCGCAGACAGGCGAAGAAGGCCATCTGGCCCTGGTACAGGGATGGTTCGTGCAGCAGCTTGTAGGCATGTTCCAGGTCGTGGATCATGAAGGCGAAGGCGTCGGCTTTTCCCAGCACAGGCTGCGTCATGCGCGGGAACTCTGAAAACACGGTGACCGGCCGCGCGCCCGCGGCTTGCATCCGCAGTACGTCCCGCGGCGCGGGGATGCGTTCCAGCAGCCGCAGGGGCCAGGCTCCCGTCAGCCAGTGATACAATGCGGCAGGCACATTGGGTATGACGCCCTGGAACTGGTAGCGCTGAAACCAGTCTCCCAACAGGTGGGGCAGTTCCTGGCTCGGGGCCTGCTCGATATCCGCCAGCCAGGCCTGGGCATCCGGTCTGGGATCGCGTTTGCTCCGCCGGGACGCGAAGCGTCCGCCGTGGCGCTCGATCTGCCACAGCAGGAAATACACCCCGGCATAGGCTGCATCGCTCAATGCGCCTGCGCGCCAGCGCGCGGTGAATGCGGGCAGGTTGTGCAGCATGGGTTTGCTCGGTCTCGCGGACAAGCCAGAAATACGGCAGCATACCAGAAGCCCCCGGAAATCTTCGATGCCGGCAATGACCGAAATGGGATCAGCAAGGCCATGACGAACCGCCTAAAACCGCCGAGTTTCCAGGACCAGGGCGAGCAGCATCTGCGCGAGGAGGCTATGCGCGTGGCCAAGGCCACGCAGAGTCCGGGGCAGACCAAGGAGCAGACGCGGCTGATCGCCAAGGGTATCGAGAAGGGCATCGCGCTTTACAAGCAGCAGCAGAAGGAAAAGGCCCGCGAGCGGGACAGGGCGCGAAAGCGCGCTCTCAAGCAAGCCCAAGCCCGGTGCGATCAGGAGGGGACGGAGGAGGCCGCCGAGGATGCGATGGACGTGCCCGCCGGCAGCGGGCGGGCGGCCTTGATGACGGCGGCGGCGCTGTTTCTGCTGGCGGGCCTCGCGCATATCCTGCGTTGGGTCCTGGGCATAGAGATTGTCGTCGCCGGCTGGACCATGCCTCTTGCGGTTTCCCCGCTTGCGGGAGTGGTTCTGTTGGGTCTGGGCGCGTGGATGTTCCGCTGCGCCGCGCAGGCGGAATGAACGGGCCTGCCGAATCCGGTCCCGATTCGGGATAGAATTCCCGCGGGGCTTGTCATAATGAAGAGGGAAAAGTCCAGGTGACTTGCTCAAAGCGCGGCACCTGGCCTATAACGCAGCCCCAACAGAATTTCTCAACAACCATGAGTGAATCATGAAAAAGACCGGTCGATTCCTGCTGTGCCTCCTTATCGCGCTGACGCTTGCCCTGGGCCTTGTGGGCGAGGCATCCGCCAAGCGCCTGGGGGGCGGC
Organism: Methyloterricola oryzae; assembly: GCF_000934725.1. Taxonomy (NCBI): domain Bacteria; kingdom Pseudomonadati; phylum Pseudomonadota; class Gammaproteobacteria; order Methylococcales; family Methylococcaceae; genus Methyloterricola; species Methyloterricola oryzae. The sequence continues at coordinate 21,412 of NZ_JYNS01000015.1, read as the reverse complement.
AAGTCCTTCGGCAGCCGTCCTTCCTACAGTGAGCCCTACCGCGCGCCATCCAACGCTTCGCCTGGATTCCAGTCGCAGAACCCGGCCTATCGTTCGCCGGCCAGCGAGCGCAATCAGGCGGCCCGGGACGCCATGGGTCGCCGTGGTGGCCTTATGGGCATGCTGGGCGGGCTCGCCCTGGGCGGTCTGCTTGGTGCCATGCTGTTCGGCGGGGCCTTCGAGCACATCAACCTGCTCGACATCCTGATCTTTGCCGGCATCGCCTTCCTGCTGTTCAAGCTGCTGGCCGCGCGCCGGGGAACGGCACAGGAAGGTCGCTACGGCACGGCGGCGGGTCCCGCGCAGGTGCCCGTCGAGCCGGCGGCTTATGAGGCGGGCTACCAGCGCCGCGCGGACAGCGCCCGTCCCGCGACCAGCCCTGCCGGGTTCGACACCGACATCCTGTCCCGCAAGGGCGGCCTGGGTTCCGGGTCTGGCGCCGCGGCGGCCCCGGCGGTTCCGTCCGACTTCGATGCAAGCGCCTTCCTGGGCGGGGCCCGCGCAGCCTATGCGCAGATGCAGCAGGCGTGGGACCAGCGTGACGTGGCTGACCTGCGCGCATTGACCACGGACAAGGTGTTCGCGGAGTTGCAGGATCAGTTGCGCGAGCGCAGTGGCGACAACCGGACCGAGCTGCTGAATGTCGATGCGCGTCTCTTGGAAGTGCGTGATGAGGCCTCTGAGCGCAGGGCGAGCGTGCTGTTCGATGTCTTGATGCGCGAAGCGCAGGGCGAGGAACCGCAGCAGGTTAGGGAGGTCTGGCATTTCGTGCGTCCGCAGCACAGCAAACAGCCCACCTGGTTCCTGGACGGCATCCAGCAGTTGGACCAATAAGCCCATTCATTATTCGAGGGGCGGCTGAGCCGAGGGGCCAGCCGCCCTTTGCATTGATGGGGGATTTCGTGTCCACAAGAGGCAAGTGGCTGGCCCTGACGGCCCTCGCGCTTTGCGCCGTGGTTGCGGCCGTCTGGACCTGGACGCGGCTGGCCGAGCGCGCGCCCGATCTCGAATTGGTGACGATCAGCGGGGAGCGCATCACCCTGCGTGATCTCGGTGGTTCGCCGGTACTCGTCAATTTCTGGGCGTCCAACTGCCGCAGTTGCATCGAGGAGTTGCCGGCCCTGGCCGATTTGTACCGGAAATTCACCCCTGCCGGGCTGAAGGTCATCGGCATCGCCATGTCCTATGACATGCCTAGCGAGGTGAAGTCCGTGGTGGACCGACTGGGGATTCCCTTTCCGGTGGCGCTGGACCTGAAGGGGGAGCACGCCAGGGCCTTCGCCGGGGTGGAGTGGGTGCCTTACAGCGTGCTCATCGCGGGCGATGGGACCATCGTGCTGCGCCGCCTGGGGCCTCTGGACCTGCAGGAGTTGACGGCGCGAATTCAAGCTTTGCTGACGGAGGTGTAGGTTGATGTGGCTCAAGGCGTTCCATCTGATATTCATGGTGACCTGGTTCGCCGGGCTGTTCTACCTGCCGCGCCTTTTCGTTTACCATGCGATGAGTTCCGATGTGGTCAGCATCGAGCGCTTCAAGATCATGGAGCGGAAGCTCTATTTCGGCATCATGACACCCGGCATGGTGCTGACCCTGGTGTTCGGCATCTGGATGCTGGCGGACTACGCTTGGGAGATGTATGCGGCCAGCGGCTGGCTGCACCTCAAGTTGACGCTCATCGTGCTGCTGGTGGCCTACCACGTCTGGTGCGGCAAGTGGCTGCTGGAACTGAAAAACGACCGCAATCTCCACAGCCACGTGTATTTCCGCTGGATGAACGAAGTGCCAGTGCTGTTCCTGTTCGCCATCGTGCTGCTGGCGACAATCAAGCCGTTTTGAACTCTGGGTCCGCCGCGCCATCAAACGCAATGCAGGGTGACTGAACCCGCGGTCAGACAATGTGAGGAGGGGGCGCATGGGTATCTGGCATGTTTTTCGGCAGAGAGCCTGGCTGGCCGCGGCTTGCGCGGGCCTGCTGCTGGTTCCTGGGTGGCAGGGGGCTGTCGCGACGGCGGAGCGCAGCGCCTGGCGCTTCAAGGTGTTTTATGATGGCAAGGATATCGGCGAGCAGCGTTTCCGCATTTCCCGGAGCGGGGACAAGGAGCAGGTGGATATCGAGGCCGCCTTCAAGGTCAGTTTTCTCGGAATTGACGTGTACCGCTATCAGCACCAGAACCGGGAGGTCTGGTCATCCGGCTGCCTGGAGTCGATGCAGGCGCGGACCGATGACGGTGGCGATCGGTTGGCGGTGGATGCCGCGAAGACGCCCGCCGGTCTCAAGGCGCTCAGTCAGGGGCGGGAAGCCGTGCTGCCCGGTTGCGTGATGAGCTTCGCCTACTGGAACCCGGAATTCCTGAAGCAACAGCGGCTGCTGAATTCCCAGACCGGTGAATATCAGCCGGTGAGTATTCGCGCGGTGGGCAGCGAATCGGTGAAGATAGGGCAGCGTCAATTCAATGCTGTGCGCTACAAGCTGAAAGGCAAGGAGATCGACATGGATCTCTGGTACGCCGACAACCGTGAGTGGGTGCGCCTGGAGTCGGACCTCAAGGGCTCGCGTCTGGTCTACGAACTGGCCGACTGAGCTTTTTCCATGAGGCAGTGGGTTACGCCCCATTCCTCGCCGCCGCGGTAGGCGAACAGCTCCGCGCAGGCCATGAAGAACACGCGCCAGCGGTGGAACCAGCGTTCGGCATCCGCGCCATAGACCTCGGCAAACAGCGATTTGATTGCCGCGCCGTTGCGATCCTGATTCTGCAGCCAGGCTTCACAGGTCTTTGCGTAGTGCAGACCGTTGACGCGCCAGCGCGCGCTCACGGCAAACTCATCCTGTACCCGCTCGAACAAGTCTTCACTGGGCATGAGCCCGCCGGTGAAAAAATAGCGGCCCATCCAGTTGTCCTCACCCTCGGTTTCGAAGGGGTACGCGTACTGGCGGTGGCTGAATACGTGCAGGAACACCCGACCGTCGTCCCTCAGCCACCCGGCCAGGCGGCGGAATAGTTCCTCATAGTTGTGCAGGTGCTCGAACATCTCCACCGAGACGATGCGGTCGAAGCCGGGGTCCGGCTCGAAGCGGTTGATGTCCTCGGTCACGACGCGCAGATTGCTCAGGCCTTGCCGGGCCGCCTCCGCTTCGATGTAGGCGCGCTGTCCGTGGGAGTTGGACATGGCCAGGATGCTGGCGCCCGGGTACTGCCGCGCCATCCACAGGGACAGCGAGCCCCAGCCGCAGCCCAGCTCCAGTATGCGCTGTCCGTCGGCGAGGCCGGCTCGGCGGCAGGTGAGGGCGAGCATGGCCGCTTCGGCCTCATCCAGGGTCTCGACTTGCGCTTCCCAGAGACAGGCGCTGTACTTCATGTGCTTGCCCATGATCTGGCGGAAGAATGCCGCCGGCACCTCGTAGTGCTGGCGGTTGGCCTGTTCCGTCGCCTGGGCGATGGGGCCTTCCCGCAGGGAGGCGAGAAAGCGTTGCTGGCCGTCGCTGCCAGCCTCGTGCAGCTCTTGCAGGCGTTGCTGCAACAAACGCCGGATGCCGAAACGCACGGCGGCGTCCGGCAGCAGGCCCCGTTCCATCCAGTCAATGGCGATCTGCAACATGTTTTGGAAACCAAGGAAAGAAGCGAGAGGTGGTGGCCTGATAGGCACGGTAGTCGTCGCCACGGCTGGCCAGGGCCTGGCGTTCCGTGTGGGGGATGCCGGTTACCTGGAACAGGGAGACGAGCATGAGCGCCTGGGCCAGCAGGGCGACCCACCCAAAAGGGCTGCCCCAGGCCAGGAACACATAGCTCCACCAGTGCAGCCATTCGAAGAAATAATTGGGGTGCCTGGAATACCGCCACAGGCCCGAGCGGCATGTCTGCCCCCGTCGCGCCGGGTCGCCGCGCCAGCGGGCTAACTGCAGATCGGCCAGCGCCTCCCCGCCCAGCGACAGGCCCCAGATCAGGAGCCCCACGACCAGGGCCGCGGTGGGGGCGGACTGCGGGCTTGCGGCGATCACCAGGAACGGCAGCGAAAACAGCATGACCGCCATGCCCTGCCCCTGGTAGAAGGCGAAGAACTTGAGCTGGGTGTGCTGCGACCAGTGTTCGCGCAGGTAACGGTAGCGGCCGTCTTCCTGCGGGTGGCGGCGCGCCCTTTGCCAGATATGCCAGGCAAGACGCCAGCCCCAGGCGGCGGCCATCATCGCCACCAGGCCGCGCCGGCGCGGGTCGCCGTCCAGCATCAGGGCGTAGAAGGGGCCGAGGCTTCCGGTCAGGCCGGCCCAGGCCACATCCACCAGATTGGCGGAACCGGACTGCCGTTGCAGCATCCAGAACCCGGCCATGACCGATGCGACTACCAGCCAGGTGCACAGAAAGAGCATCACGGCGCGGGCTGCGGTTCGGGGTGGACGCCGTCCCAGCGCTCGGCCAGATGGAGCAGGGCCGGCATGGCGATGAGCCAGACCAGGGCCACCGCCGCCAAGCTGGTCCAGGTTGGGTCCGCCAGGCTCAGGGCGCCCAGGCGGGCGCCGCCCCAATAGGCCACGGGGCCAGCTGCGGCGCCCATGAGCGCCGCCAGGACGTAGCGGCCCTTGAGCCAGTCCAGGCTCGAGTTGAGCAGGGTGGCGAACATCAACCACAGGGCGACGATCCAGTGGGGCGCCAGCCAACCGGCCCACTGGCCGGAGTCAAAGCGCAGCAAGCCTGTTGCGGTCAGTAGCGAATCCAGCATCAGGCCCAAGACTCCGGCGCCCAGCGCCAGTTTAGCCTCCTCCGAGGGCCTCGCGCAGAAGGCCAGGTTCAGCCCCAGGACCAGCAGCGCCACGGCGGTCGCGAGCCAGGGCAGGGCGGATGCGGCGCTGAAGGCGACGCCGAGCCAGCCCAGTTGAAACAGCAGAAAGTTGGGGAGTTTCGCCATAAGGCCTCACAAGGCCGGGGTCAGGGAATCCCTGCGGCACAGGGGTTTGACCAGGAGCATCTGCACGTTGCCGATCACCCGCTCCAGGAACGCGCCCTCGCAGTAGCACAGGTAGAACTCCCACATGCGCACGAAGCTGTCCGGGTAGCCAAGGGCACGGACCTCGTCCAGACGGTTGTGGAAGCGCTCCCGCCAGTGCCTGAGGGTGGTTGCGTAGTGGGGACCAATGTCCTCCAGGTGGTACAGGCGCAGGTCCGAAGCCTGGGTGGCGGCCCGGCACAGGGCGGTCACCGAGGGCAGGCAGCCGCCAGGGAAGATGTAGCGCTGGATGAAGTCCACCGAATGCTTGGCGCGGTCGTACTGTTGGTCGGCGATGGTGATGGTCTGCAGCAGCATCATGCCGGATGGTTCCAGGAGTTCGGCGCAGCGCCTGAAGAAGGTGGGGTAATACTCGTAGCCGACCGCCTCGATCATTTCGATGGACACCAGCTTGTCGAAGCGGCCGCTGAGGTCGCGGTAATCGTCGAACAGCAAAGTGATGCGGTCGTCCAGGCCCGCCTCCCGCACCCGTTGCTGCGCCAGTTCGTACTGCTCGCGGGAGATGGTGGTCGTCGTCACGCGGCAGCCATAGCGCGAAGCCGCGTGCAGGGCAAAGCCGCCCCAGCCAGTACCAATCTCCAGCACATGGTCGTTCGGTCCCAGTTCCAGCTTGCGGCAGATGCGCTCGTTCTTGGCCATCGACGCCGCGTGCAGGTCGCTTGCCGCATCCTCGAACACGCCACAGGAATACATCAGGGTCTCGTCGAGGAACAAGCGGTAGAAGTCGTTGCCCAGATCGTAATGGGCGGCGATATTGCTGCGGCTGCCGCGCTTCGTGTTGCGCCGCAGACGGTGCAGGGCCCAGGCCACGGGCTGGTACAGCAGCGCCAGCCCCTTCTCCAGGCCGTCCAGCGCCTCTCGGTTGAGGGCGAAGATGCGGATCAGCGCGACCAGATCGTCCGCCAGCCATTGCTGTTCCATGTAGGCTTCGCCGGCGCCGATGCTTCCCTGCAAGGCGATGCGGCGGTAGGCGGCCGGGTCGGTGATATGCAGTTCCGCGTGCAGGCCGCTGGTGGCATCGCCCTGGCCGAAGCGATGCCGGCCGTCGTGGTCGATCACGGTGACAATGCCGTGTTCCAGCTTGGACAAGCGTCCGAAGACGGCGCGTCGAAATAGCTGGGCCTGGCGCGACAATGGCCGGTAGTCCAGCCGGTTGAGGCTGCGCAGGCATGACGATGCAGAATCGGGTTCACCGGGGGCGGGCGCGAGCTGCAGCATGGTTCAGGTCTCCGAAGGCGGTGCTGGGGAATTCAGGGCGACGGGTGGATGGTCGAATACGGGCACGCGTTTCAGCCACAACAGCAGCGCCTGCCAGTGGATGGCAAAGATCACCTTGAACGTCATCCACGGAAAACGCGCCAGAACCCGCGCGAGATTCGAGCCGGTGAGCGGCTGGCGACGCATGGACAGGGTCGCGTCCAGCAGAACCGCCTCCGCGCGGCGCACGTTCATGTGCACCGACAGCGTGTTGCCGGGCGGGCTGCTGCGCCAGTCATAATCCAGGTCCATGGGCATGAAGGGCGAGACATGCAGGTCCTTGGCGAAGCAGGTTTTCAGCCTGCCGTTTGTTTCCGCCGCCTGGGCGTCGATGACATAGAGACGGCGCTCCTTCCAAGGGGTGTTGGTGACTTCCGCGATGAGGGCGTCCAGCCTGCCGTTTGAGTCGAAACAGTAAAAGACGCTGATGGGGTTGAAGCAATAACCCAGGTATCTGAGGTGCGTGAGCAGTTGGACTGCCCCTTCGGGGCGACGGCCCAGGGCCTGCTGGACCTGATCGCGGGCGCAGCTGGCGAGATCGGTTGCGGGGTCGCCGAAATGGTCCTCGCGGCGGAAGCTGGCCAGGTTGGGTCGTCCCACGGACCAGAGCCAGCGGTCCTGGAATACCGTATCCAGCTCGTCCAGATCCAGCAGCAGCATGAACAGGGGATAGCGGAACTGGTGCCGGCATGGGCTGTGGCGCCGGTGCCGGACGTATCCCAGGTACAGGCAGGAGTTCACTCGCCGGCTCCCTCGAGAATCTGCTCCGCCACGCGCAGCCCGCTCTTGACGCCGTCTTCATGGAAGCCATAGCCCCAGTAGGCGCCGCAAAACCAGGTGCGGCGCACGCCGTTGATCTCCGCCCAGCGCGCCTGGGCATGCAGGCCGGCAAACGTGAATACGGGATGGTGAAAGGTCGTGCGCTGGATGATACACTCGGGCCTGATGGATGCCGTGTGGTTCAGGGTGACGGAAAGGGTTTCCGCGGTCTTGAGGCCCTGGAGGATATTCATGTTGTAGGTGACCGCCACGCGCTCCTGCTCCCGCGCTGGGCGATGGTAGTTCCATGCGGCCCAGGCGAGCTTGCGCCGCGGCAGGATGCGGGTGTCCGTGTGCAGCACGGCATCGTTTTCCTGGTAGGGAATGGCGGCCAGGATCTCGCGCTCGGCATCGCTCGCGTCACGCAGCAGGCTCAGGGCCTGGTCGCTGTGGGTGGCGAGGATGACGCCTTCGAAGCGCTCACGCGTGCCGTCGGCCAGTTCGATCTCCACGCCCTGGGCCTGGCGTCGGATGCCGGCCACCGGGGTGGACAGGCGGATGCGCGGGCGGAAGGGTTCCACCAGCCGCTGCATGTAGGTGCGCGATCCGCCTTCGATGGTTTTCCACTGGGGCCGGTTGTTGATGCTGAGCAAACCGTGGTTGAGAAAGAAGCGCACGAAGAAGCGCAGCGGCATGCGGCCCATGATGTCATGCTCTGCCGACCAGATGGCGGCGGCCATGGGAATGATGTAGTCCTCGCGGAACTCGCGGCTGTAGTTGTTGGCTTCCAGATATTCGCTCAGGGTCGATTCCGTCCCCGGTTTGTCGAGTTCCGCCGGCGCTTCGCGATTGAAGCGCAGTATGTCGCGGATCATGCGGTGGAAGGACGGCCGGAACAGGTTGCGGCGTTGGGCAAACAGGGCGTTGAGGTTGTTGCCGTTGTATTCCAGTCCGCTGCGCTCGCAGCACAGGCTGAAGCTCATGTTGGTGTTGCGAACCGGAACATCCAAGCTTCTTAGCATGGCCTCGAAATGCGGATAGGTACGATCGTTGAAGACGATGAAGCCCGTGTCTACCGCGAGGCGCTGTCCGTTAAGTTCCACGTCCACGGTGCGGGTATGGCCGCCGATGTAGTCGCCGGCCTCGAATATGCTGAGATCATGGGATTCGCACAACTGCGAGGCGGCGGTCATGCCGGAAATGCCGGTACCGACTATGGCGAGTTTCACGGAGTGTCTCCCTGAGTCAAAGCCGGCGTTTGATGGCGCGAATCACGCCGCCGAGGAGCGGCACCTTCTCGTAGATGAATGCGCCCATGTCGAAATAGTCATGGTGCAGGAAGACCTTTTCGCCGAAGCGCAGGTGGCTCGCGCCAGCCAGGCTCAAGGTCTCGCCCCGGCAAAAGCGAGCATGCTCGAAGTGCATGACCCACACCAGCACGGCGCGGCCGTCGGTGATCAATTCATCCTCGAACTCGAAGCGGCAGCTGACGACGCCCTCGTAAAGCCGGGCGTAGTAGCCGCGCAACGCCTCAAGGCCCTTGAGTTCGTGCACCGGATCGCGAAAAACGACGTCGGACTCGTAGATCTCCCCCAGTAGGTCCAGATTGCTGGCGTCGAGCTGGTTGAAGACCTCTTTGAAACGGCCGATGGGATCGGGCATCACGCGCTCCTGGCTGCATGTTCTGCTTGTTTTACCTCCGACCTTGACCCGGGGACAAAGTTCATCCTCGGGATCAGGCCTTCCTCTGTGAATCCGGTCTGCAGTTGCGCTAGGATTGCAAGGTCAAATTGCTGTCCATTCCGGAGAACGATCATGCCAACTTATGATTACCAATGCCAAGCCTGCGAGAACCATTTCACCGTCAACCATAAGATCAGCGAGCCGGCGCCCAAGTGCCCCGCCTGCGGCGGCGAGGTGCGCAAGCTCCTGTCGGCGCCCGCGGTGATGGGCGGCGGGCGCAAGCCGGAACCCAGCTTTCAGGGGTGCGGTTCCGGAGCCTGCGGCTGCAAGCACTGAGCTCACGCTCGCGCGCGGAATTTGCTCGCGAAGCGACAACTTTTTCAAATCGGCGCTGTCCAACGGCTCGATGCGCCATTTCGCCTGTCCGCTGCGCGGAAAGGGTTGTCGCAAAGCGCCTCGACCGATCCGGACGAGGCGCGGTTTCAGCTCCCGGGAAGCAGTGTTTCAAATGCACCGTCAACGTGTTAACGTGCGCCTGCTCCTTAAGCTGTTACAAAATAAACCCCAGGGGAGAATCCCATAAAGAGGAGGAAAAACAAAAAATGTCTGAAGAAAACCAAGTACAAAACGAAAGCAAGGGCGGCGGGGCCGGCGGCATAGTCGAGTTGTTCAAGAACAATCCGAAAGCCTTGTATGCAGCGGGTGGCGCGGTGGTCGTGGTGATCTTGGCGCTCATGATGGGTGGCAAGGACGGCGAAATGGGTCAGGTCAAGACCGGCGCGGTCGGCGTCGGGCAGACCGTGGTCATACGCAACCCCAATGTCGGCGATACCTGGCTGACGGCTGTGCCGCGCATGGGATTCGAGGACTCGGGGGAGGAGAAGGATCAGTTCATCTGTCTGATCAAGCAGGGCGCGACGGCCACGGTGGTTGAGGAAACGGTCGTCACCTACATTCCCTACGCCAAGGTCACGGTGAAAGACGGCGAATGCGCCGGCAAATCGGGCTGGACGCCCAAGGTCAATATTTCTAGCAATTGATCAAACCGAGCGGCGATGGGTGACCCGACTCATCGCCGTGTTTGAAAGGCTTACAAATCCCTGAGCGCTTTCCAGGGCGCTTCCCTGACTACCACCCGGGTATTCAGATACCCCGCGACGCCCACCGACGCGGCCCCCAGCAGCGGCACGGACAGCCACATTTCCCAATGCACGTGCGGTTCCAGGTCGAAGACGCGGACAAACAGGCTCCAGGCGATGAGCTCCGCAATGGCGGTGGACAACACCCCGGACAGAAAGCCCAGCGCACAGAATTCCAGCCATTGGCTGCGGCGCAGCAGCTTGCGGCTTGCGCCCATGGCGCGCAGCAGCGCATCTTCGCGTAAGCGGCTGTCCAGGGTGGCGCGCACTGCCGCGAACAGAACAGTTATGCCTGCGGCCAAGGCAAAGGCCAGCACGAATTCGATGGCAAGCGTGACCTCGCGAAGGATGGTCTGGAACTGCTTGAGCAGCGCTTCCACGTCCAGCAGGGTGACGGCCGGAAAGGCCTTTGCCAGGCGTGACAGGGCGGACTTCTGTTCCGGCGGAACATAGAAGCTGGTGATGTAGGTCCGGGCGTGGTCTTTCAATGCGCCGGGTTCGAAGATCATGTAGAAGTTGGGCGTCATCGCATCCCAGCGCACGCTGCGCAAGCTCGCGACCCGCGCCACCAGGCTGCGGTCGCCCAGAGTGAAGCTCAGGCGGTCGCCGAGGCGTATCCCCAGGCTTTCGGCCAGCTTGGCCTCGACCGAGACGCCCGGTTCGTTCCCTGGTGTCCAATCGTTCCACCAGCGGCCTTGCAGTATCCGGTTGTCGGGCGGCAGTTCGCCGCTGTAGGTCAGGCTGAGGTCCCGGTTGATGGCCGCCTCCCCCTGGGATTCCTTGGTGGCGATGCGATGCACGTCCTCGCCGTTGACGGCGGTCAGACGCCCACGTATCACCGGGTAATAGGCGCTGGTCTTGAAGCCCTCGCGTTCACTGAGCGCCTGGAAATGGGCCAGGTCGGTTTCGAACAGGTTCAGGGCAAACTGATTGGGCGCCTGCTCCGGTAGTTGCTGACGCCATTCCTGGATTAGTTCGGTGCGCACCAATACGCTGATCTGCATGGCCACCAGGGTGAGGCTGAAAGCCAGAATCTGGGTGACGGCCAGGCGCGGCTGGCGGGTCAGGTTCTGCAGTCCGAAGCGCCAGGAAAGTCCCAGGCGCGGCAGCAGCAGTCGGCTCCCGCGCAGCAGGCCCAAGGCAACAAGGCCGGTGCCGGCCAGGGCGGCAAATCCGATTCCCAGCACCATGGCTGTCATGCGGCCGTCTTCGGTATAGCGCCAGATCAGCACCGCCAGGGCCGCGGCAGCCAGGCCATAGACCAGCCATCCGCTGGGAGGCAAAGGCGCCAGGTCGCGGCGCAGCACGCGCAGCGGCGACAGGCCGCGCAACTGCAGCACCGGCGGCAAGGCAAAGCCCAGAAGAATGAGCAGACCGACGGCGGCGCCAAACAGAGGCGCGTACCAGGCCGGACTTGCCAGGCTGTGCGGCAGCATGCGCGCCAAGAAGTAGAGCACGCCCTCCTGCGCCACGAAGCCGAGGGCGCAGCCGGCCAGGCTGCCGGCCAGCCCGATAGCCAGGAACTGGAACAGGTAGAGGCGTAGCACTTCGGCCTTGCTGGCGCCCAGGCATTTCAGCATGGCGGTCATGTCGAAATGCCGCTCGCTATAGCGCCTTGCGCTCATGGCCACCGCGACCCCGGCGATCAATACGATCACGATGCTGCTCAGGCCCAGGTAGCGCTCGGCGCGGTTGATGGCATTGCCCACTTCCGGCCGGTCCTCGTGCACATCCACCAGCTGCTGGGTTGCGGCGAGCCTGGGTTTGAGCCGGGCCTTCAGTGCCCGCACGGCGGGCTCATCGCCCGCATACATGGCGTAGAAATGCGCATGGCTGCCGGGTTGCAGCACATGGGTGGCCTCCAGGTCGGCCAGGTTCATCAGCACGCGGGGCGAGAGGCTCCACAATTCGCCGCGCCGATCGGGTTCGTGGGTCAAGATGCGGGTCACGGTCAATGGCTGGTCGCCCACGTGGATGGTCTGCCCCACGGCCAGGTTCAGCGAAGTCAGCACACGTTGCTCCACCCAGGCCGTGCCGGGCTCGGGAACCTCCTGGGTTGCCGTTTCGGCGGTCATATCGGTCAGCGTGCTGCGCAGGGCGCCGCGCAGGGGGTAGCCGGGGCTTACGGCCTTGATGCCGCAAAGCAGCATGTCCTCGTTTTCCACCAGCACGCTGGAAAACTCCACCGTTCTGGCGTGACGCAGGCCTAAGGTCCTGGCTTCCTCGTCCCAGTCTGCGGGCAAAGGATCGTGGTCGCGCACCGACAGGTCGGCGGCCAGGAATTCCGCCGCCTGCAGGGTCATGGTACGGGTCAGCCGGTGTCCCAGCAGGCTGACGGCGGTGGCGCTGGCGACAGCGATCAGCAGGGCCAGCATCAAGACCAGCAACTCGCCGCTGTGCCAGTCGCGGCGAACCAACCGAAGGGCCAGTACCAGCTGACTGCGCACGCTCATGGGCGGTCCTCGACGACGCGGCCTTCCTCGATGCGCACCGTCCTGCCGCAGCGGGAGGCCAGCGCCTCGTCATGGGTGACCAGAACCAGGGTGGCGCGTTGCTCGCGATTCAGTTCGAACAGCAGGTCGATCACGTGGCGTCCGGTCTTGCTGTCCAAATTGCCGGTGGGTTCGTCGGCGAACAGAATCGGCGGCGAGGTGACAAAGGCGCGCGCCAGGGCCACCCTTTGCTGTTCGCCGCCAGAGAGCTGTCGCGGATAGTGGCGCAGCCGTTTATCCAGACCCACGCGGGCGAGCATGTGCCGCGCCGCCTTGGCGGCGTCCGGGGCTCCGAGCAATTCCAGGGGCAGCATCACATTTTCCAGCGCGGTGAGATTCGCCAGCAATTGGAAGGCCTGGAACACGAATCCCACGTGTCTTGATCGCATCAGAGCCCGGCCGTCTTCGCTGAGTCCGGATAGGTTCTTGCCCGCCAGTCGGACGTCTCCGGCGGAAGGCAGGTCAAGTCCCGCCAGGAGTCCGAGCAGGGTCGATTTGCCCGAGCCCGAGGCCCCGACGATGGCGACGGTCTCCGCCGCGTTGATCGAGAGTCCCACTGCTGTCAATATATCCAGCCGGCCGTCGGCTGTATCCACCCATTTGCTGATGTTCTCCGCTTCGATGATTGGCATCGTCTCTCGCATTCGCTGGTTGCTCTGTTTCGTCGTGATGCTGGCTCCCGGTCTTAGTCTCGCCGGCACGATTTTGGTTCTCGGGGATAGTATCAGCGCCGGCTATGGCCTGGAAAATTTGGAACGCGGCTGGGTCGGCCTGCTGCAGCAGCGCTTGCAGCAGACCCATGCGGACTGGAGCATCGTTAACGCCAGTATTTCAGGCGACACCAGCGCCGGTGGACTGGCGCGGGTCGACGATCTGCTGCAGCGCCATGCGCCCGGCGTCGTGATCCTGGAACTGGGCGGCAACGATGGCCTGCGCGGGCTGCCGCCGGCGCGGCTCAAGGAGAATCTGACCGGCATCATCGCGCGCTGCCGCGCAGCCGGCGCCAAGGTGCTGCTGGTGGGCATGCGCATACCGCCCAACTACGGCCGCCGCTATACCGAGCTGTTCGAAGGCGTGTTCCCGCAAGTGGCTGCCGAGCAGAAGGCCGACTTCGTACCCTTTCTGCTGGACGGCGTGGGCGGCAACCGGTCCCTGATGCAGGGCGACGGGCTGCATCCCAACGGCGAGGCGCAGCCGGTCATGATGGATCTGGTCTGGCAGAAACTGGTGCCCTTGTTGAAGGCGCCCAAGTGATCGAATCAACCAGGGAACGAGCATGAATCCCTTGATGTGCAGGGCCGATGCGGCCCAGGTGTTGTTGATTGACCTGCAGGTGCGCTTGTTCGGCGCGATGCCGGAGGCGGAGCGGGCGGCGGTGACCCGATCGACGTGCATCCTTGCCGCGGCCGCTTCGCAACTGGGCTTGCCGCTGTTGTACAGCGAACAGTACCCCAAGGGCCTCGGACCCACCGCGCCGGAGGTGGTCGAGGCCTTGCCGGACCACGCGCGGCGCTTTGAAAAGACCGCGTTCTCCTGCTGCGCCGCCGATGGATTCCTGGCTGCGCTCAAAAGCACCGAGCGCGGGCAGATCGTCATTGCCGGCCAGGAGACCCATGTCTGCGTCCTGCAGACCGCATTGGAACTGATGGGTGAAGGGTTTCAGGTATTCGTGGCCGAGGACGCCGTCTGCTCACGCAAGCTGGAGCACAAGCGTAATGCCTTGGCGCGCATGGCGGCCGCCGGCGTTATTGTCACCAATGTGGAGTCGGTGGTCTTCGAGTGGCTGGGCGATGCCGCGCATCCTCAGTTCAAATCCCTGTCGGCGCTGATTCGCTGAGCCTACCTGCTTGCTAAGCGCGCAGGCGTCTCCCTTTTCATATCACCCATAGAAAACATGAGCATCGAAGCATTTTTGCAGAAGGTCCGCGACGGCGAGCGCGTCGCTTTTCAGGACACCCTGTCGGTTATCGCCGAGAACTATGAATATACGCCGACGGCGTTTCGAAATGGCGGCGGTGAGGACTGTGTTGTCAACGAAGCCGGGAAGAACGAGGGGTCCTGCAAGATTTTCGCGTTTGCGAGATTGCACGCATTGACGCCGGAACAGACGCTTGCCCTGTTTGGCGATTTTTACTGGAAGGATGTCCTTGAGGATCCCGAGGGGACAGGTCATGCCAACATCCGGGCGTTCATGAAATACGGCTGGGAAGGCATCGCTTTCGAGGGGGAGGCTCTTCGCGCCTAGCGCAGCCCTCTAGCGAAAGCCTGGCCTTGGCTTCGCCAAGAGGGCTGTGATGTGTGCTCGACAGCCTCATTGGAACACGTAGATTTGACTCGTGATCGCTGTCGTCGGCTTCTCCCGGTCCGTGAAGTCAATGACCGCTGTTATGGCATGCCTGCCCGCCGGTAAGGTTGTCCACGCGCCGCCATCCAGTTCGTATGGTGAGTAGCGTTCGGTGCGATGGAATTTGCCATCGACGTAAAAGTCGGCCCGATCGACGCCATCTTCGGGCCACAGATAAACCCGGGGCAAACCGGAATCACTGTCCGCACAGCGTGGATCGGCGCCATCGAGTGTTTCATCAGAACTGCATAGAATCTGTGCGGGGGCGGATTGCTGCACGCTCGCTTTGGACTCAATGGTCAATGGCTGACGTCCATCCTTGAACTGAACGACCGCTTTGATCTGGCTGTCGGAGTATGCGTAGTAACGGACAGGAAGCAACGCCGATGAAACGCCACCGTCCAACTCGAATGGGGGGAGGCGCTCGGTACGGTGAAAAATGCCATCCACAAAATAATCGATGGATTTGACACCGGTTTCAGGCCACCAATAAGCCCAGGTCGGTGCGTCGAAGGTGCCGCCGTCGCAGGCTGCGTCGTTCCCGTCAAGCACAGGATCGGGGCTGCAGCGCAGCGAATTTTCGCCGACCTCGAATCCCGCATAAAGGGTTGCGCCGGTGCCATCTTTGTAATGGACCTTGGCCTTGATCTCATGAGGCCCGGTGAGCAGTGTGCTCATGGAGCCGCCATCCAGTTCCCAAGGGGCATGGAACTCGCTTCGACGGAATTTGCCGTCTAGGTAGAAGTCCACACGGGCGGTTTTCTGGTTATCCGGCCCCAGATAAACCCATAGCTTGTGTTCGAATAGCCCCCCTTGGCATATACGGTCTTTGCCGTCGACCCTGGCGTCAGTGCTGCAGCGAAGGTCCGGGAGTGCTACGAGCGTAAAATCGTCGAACTTCGCAGTGCTACCATCATATCCAGTTCCAAGCCCAACCATTCCGGCTGGCAGCGGAATTTGGTCGTTAAAGCTCAAAATTTTCTTGTCTTTCAGAAATACCTGAATCTTCCCGCCAGTGACCACTAAACGGGCAACGGCGGGAATATTGACGGGGTCAAATGTAGAAGTTGCGACGATGGTTGATTCGGCACCGTAAGGGAAAATTCCTAGAGGATCAATATCCATTCGTCGCAAGATGGCTTGGTTGAAATGACTTGCCAAATCAGCAGCAGTGCTATCCGTATTGCCGAACGAAACGGAGTAAGCCTTCCCTCGGTCAATAGCGTAATCTGTGGCGTTGAAAATGATGCGGCCAGAAGTGGGATCGGAGGGATTTAATTGCGCGGTCAGTTCAAAGTTCCGTTCATTTGACTGATTTAGCAGAACGAAGGAATCGAACGCCCATTCTCCCAGGCTTTCGCAGTAATAGTGCCAGGTACATGTCCAAAGGCGCAGCATCCGATCTTCTATCCTTGCGTTGCCAGACACGGTCCAGTTAGGCAAGGAATTTTCATCCCCGAAATGGTCCTGAAACCACACGTTATCACCAGAAGACGCGGTCGTGCTGAAGAACCCCAGGCATATGGCTAGCAGGCCACACCAGAGCCAGCGGAGTGTGGCGCGGTAGCTTGTTCTGAGTTGTATAAGTGAAAGGAACATGACACGCCCCTCCCTAAAATGAGTTAAGGGTGCGTCCGGCTGTTGGCTTTTGGTGCATGGGTTCCGGTTCGGCGTATCAGCCTAGAGGGCTGGCGGCAGGGCCGAACTTCAGCAATGAAAAAAGCCGAACGCCCCATTGACCATGACGATGGTCATTCTCGGCAGTTCGACTTTCCTGTTTGGCAGGATCCGCGACTTTCCGTCCCTACCTTGCGATAGGTTTGGTTTTAGTATCTTCACTTCAGCACAAATTCCCGGAAATTTCTACGAAGTGTTTTTATCCGGATTTGCCGCCAGCCGTTGGACGATCAGGCTGCCGATCATGTCGCCTTCCACATTGACCATGGTGCGAACGGTGTCGAGCAGCCGATCGATGGGCAGTAGTATCGCCACCGCCTCGGCGGGCAACCCTACGGATTGCAGGACCATCACCATGGTCACCATGCCGGCGCTGGGGATGCCGGGCGCGCCGATGGAGGCGATGATGGCGGTGAAGCAGACCACCACCTGCTGGGCAAGGCTCAGTTCTGCGCCGGTCAGGTCAGCCACGAAGAGCGCGGCAGCGGCTTCATAGAGGGCTGTGCCGTCCATGTTGAGGGTGGCTCCGAGTGGCGGCACAAAGCGTGCGATGTCTTTCGATACCCCAAGCTGGATTTCGGTGCATCGCATGGTGATGGGCAGGGTGGCGCTGCTGGAACAGGTTGCCAGAGCAGTGGTGAGGGCCTCGCGGGAACCCCTGAAAAAGCGCCGCGGACCCACGCCGGTGACGAGGTACAAAAGGAGCGGCAATACGATGATTCCGTGCGCCAGGGTGCTGCCCACCACGACCGCGATGAACTTGCCCAGGCCGGTAAACAGCGCCGGATTCTGTGTCGCCGTGAGCTTGGCCAGCAGGCCCAGGATCCCGAGGGGAGCCAGTTTCATGATCCAGCTGACGAGGAGCATCACGATGTGCAGGAGTTCTGTGAGCAGGGTCAGCAGGTGTTGGGAGTTTTCCCCCGAGACAACGAAGCCTATCCCCACCAACAACGCGAACATGACCGTTGGCAGCACCTCACCCTGGGCCATGGCGGCTACCGGATTCATGAACAGCCCACGCAGCAAGTGGGTAAAAAATTCTTCGAGGCTGAGATGGCTAGGATCGAAGTGCTCCATGGACTGTTGGAACAGGGTCACCTCGATGCCTGCGCCCGGTGCGAAAATATTTGCGCTAAGCAATCCAAGCAAGGTGGCCAGCGCTGTTGCGGTGAGGAAATAGACCAATGTGCACTGCCACACCCGATGCATGGACGCGTGGGCGCGCAGATTCGCGATGCCGGTAGCGATGGATGTGAAGATCAGCGGTATCAGCACCATCTTCAGAAGGTCCACGAACAGCCCCCCGATGAGCCCGCAAACGAACAGTCCATTGCCTGAAAAGTTCGAGTCTGGCGTGAGCCTGAAGGCGTATCCGAGGCCGATGCCGGCGGAAGCGCCGAGCACTATCTGAGTGTTAAGCGAGGGCAAGCGGATAGCGGACATAAGCGGGATGGTTTCTTAATGGTCGTGACGCTAGTTGTCGTGGCCCGCGGTGGGGTTGTCAAGCCCCGGGACTGGGATGCAGAATCCCCGTATGACCTCGACCGCGTCGGCCTGGGGTTGCAGGGCCTATTTCAGTCGAAAACTATAACGACAGTCACGAGCTTTCATCCAGGGGGAAGGCATCCATGAGCAGCAGAATTCACCACCAGCTTGTTGTGATCGGCGGCGGTGCCGCGGGTCTTGGAGTCGCCGCGCGCATGTTGCGGGGCGCCCAATGCAATGATGTCGCAATTATTGAGCCGTCTGAACATCATTTTTATCAGCCCCTTTGGACCTTGGTTGGAGGTGGTGTGATAGGGCGCGAGGCATCGCGAAAGCCCATGGCTGAATTGATCCCAGCCGGGGCGAAATGGATTCGTGACGCGGTGATTGAATTCCGACCGGAGCAGAATCTTCTTAGAACCCGGGACGGTCTTGAGGTGGAGTATGAATATCTGGTGGTTGCGCCAGGGCTGCAGATCGACTGGGACAAGATCGACGGCCTGCCGGAGGCCCTCGGCAAGAACGGTGTCTGCAGCAACTACAGCTACGACACGGTCGAGAGCACCTGGCAGAACATTCGCGGCTTCAAGGGTGGAAACGCGATCTTCACCTTCCCGCCGCCACCGATCAAATGCGCCGGCGCGCCGCAAAAGATCATGTACCTTGCGGAGGACTATTTTCGCAAACAAGGGCTACGCGACAAATCGAATGTCATCTATTACTGCGCGACGCCCAGCATTTTTTCAGCGCCGCATTATGCCGAGGCGTTGAACCGACAGGTGGTGGGCCCTCGCAACATCGACGTGCGCTATAAGCACAATCTGGTCGCCATCCGTGGCGAGGCGAAGGAGGCCGTGTTCCGCAACACTGAAAGCGGCGAGGAGGTGGTGCAGTCCTACGACATGATCCACGTGGTGCCGCCCATGAGTGCGCCGGATTTCGTTAAGCAAAGCCCTCTGGCGAATGAGGCGGGCTGGGTCGATGTGAACAAGGAAACCCTGCAGCATTCGCGCTTTTCCAATGTCTTCGGCATCGGCGATGCCAGCAGTCTGCCGACTTCCAAGACGGCGGCAGCCGTCCGGGCCCAGGCGCCCGTGCTGGAGGCAAACCTCTCGGCTGTCATGCGGGGACAGCAGCCCGAGGCTCGGTATGACGGGTACACGTCCTGCCCGCTCGTCACGGGTTACGGCAAGTTGATCCTGGCGGAGTTCGACTACGACCTCAAGCCTTGCGAGACGTTTCCCTTTGATCAGAGCAAGGAACGCTGGAGCATGTACCAACTCAAGCGCTATGTGCTGCCGGTTATCTACTGGAAAGGCCTGCTGCGCGGCTACCAGTGGCCCAGGCCGGGGGCCTGAAAACGCTATTTCTTGCGCAGGTTGGATATCAGGAACGCCAGAGTCGCGCCTGCCAGCAACACGATCAGGATCACCTTTTCGTATCGGTGTATGTCGTGCAGTGCCGTTTCGGCAAGGGTGCCGAGATGGTAGCCGAGGTAACCGAAACTGACCGCCCAGGTCAGGGCTCCCAAAAAGTTGAGCAGGAAAAAGCGCAAGGGATTGAGGTTGCTCGCACCGATGACGAAGGGCGTCACGTTGCGGATGCCGTAGAGAAAGCGAAAGCCCAAGATGACGAGGATCTGGTGGCGATGCAGCAAATTGAACGCCCGTTCGGACTTGCGTTTCAGGCGTGGTCGTTTTTCCAGAAACTGGATGCCTTTGCTGCGCCCCAGAAAGAAGAATGTCTGGTCACCGGCGAAGGTGCCAAGAAAGGCGGACAGAATCACCCAAGGCAGTGCCAGATAGCCGCCATAAGCCAGGAAGCCGGCGATGATCAGGATGGTCTCGCCTTCCAGGAAGGTTCCGATGAATAGCGCCCAATAGCCGTATTGGACGATCAAGTCCTGCAAATCCAGCATTTTTGCTTTTCTCGCACGGGGGCTAAGAAGGGCCCCTCTTCATGATTGACTGGGATGGAACCTGTTGCCAACTCAGCGTAGATAGCGTGCCAGCAGCCCCTTGTCAGATGCCGCCGCAGGTACGGGAATCCGCACCTCCCAGCCTCCCCCAGGTGCTTCCAGCAGGCTGTTGCCATCGAAATCTTCCATGTGATCGATGGTGATGTCACAGTTGCCTTCGGGCAGGATTAATTCCAGGCGATCGCCAACGCCAAACTTGTTTTTGGCCAGGACGTCCGCCAGTCCGGTGTCGGGGTGGTAGGCAGTGATTTCGCCGACGAATTGCTGGCGGTGGCTCTCTGAATGGCCGCGGAGGTAATTCTGTTGTTCGTGCGTGTGATGCCGTTGATAGAACCCGTCGGTGTAGCCGCGCTGCGCCAGGTTCTCGAGCACACCAAGCAGCTTCGGATCAAAGGGCCTGGAGGCGAGGGCGTCGTCGATGGCCATGCGGTAGACTTGCGCGGTGCGCGCGACGTAATAATGGGATTTAGTGCGTCCTTCGATCTTCAAGCTGTCCACGCCGATCTCGATCAGCCGATGCACGTGTTCGACCGCTCGAAGATCTTTCGAGTTCATGATGTAGGTACCATGCTCGTCCTCCATCACGGGCATCAGTTCCCCGGGGCGGTTTTCTTCTTCCAGTAGATAGACGCGGTCGGCCAGCGGGTGCCGATTCGCTGCGCCGCAGTCCGCTTGCCGCAGTGTGTCCAGAGTCAGGCCAAGATTGGCGGGAACGAAATCGCCCTCTGCGTTCTGCTCGGCGCCGGCCACATCGTACTTCCAGCGGCAGGAATTCGTGCAGGTTCCCTGATTGGGATCGCGGTGGTTGAAATAGCCGGAAAGCAGGCAACGCCCGGAGTATGCAATGCACAAGGCGCCATGCACGAAGGTCTCCAATTCCACCTCGGGACATTGCTGGCGGATATCCTGGATCTCGTCCAGGGAAAGTTCTCGTGACAGGATGATTCGTTGAATTCCGGCGGAATGCCAGAATTTCACGCTGGCCCAGTTCATGGTATTGGCCTGGACCGAAAGATGAATCGGCATCTCGGGCCACTTTTCCCGCACCAGCATGATCAGTCCCGGGTCAGCCATGATGAGCGCATCGGGACCCATTGCTACGATGGGCTCGATGTCCTTCAGGAATGTCCTGACCTTACTGTTGTGGGGCAATACATTGGCGGCCAGGTAGAATTTCTTGCCCAGCTGATGCGCCTCCGCAATTCCGGTCGCGAGGTTCTGCTCCAGAAAGTCGTTGTTGCGCACCCGAAGACTATAGCGGGGCTGTCCGGCATAAACCGCATCGGCCCCATAGGCGAAGGCGAAACGCATGTTCTTCAAGGTGCCTGCGGGGGATAAAAGCTCGACTGATCTCATGGCTCGGAGCGAAACGCCGGGGAACATTAGGAGAAGGCTATTCTAGCGCCAAAACGGCCAGACCATTAAAGGGAATTGAAATCCTCGTTGACACCGCCGTGTCAGTTCTTCATAATGCGCAGCTCTTCCGGGGCGATGATGTTCTGGGGGGATAGGGAAAGGTTGAGGGAAGAGGGGTTTGAGAGGGAGTTTAAGGGAAGGTGGT